>CAZCGD010000371.1:0-2883 GCA_964498105.1 uncultured Streptomycetaceae bacterium | reverse complement strand
AGCAAAACCAGAATGGACAGGATTAACAAGATTCAAACAAGAGAACGTTTTGGTTTTTGTTGTAATCCTGTAAATCTTGTAAATCCTGTCTATTCTTCGTCTTTGTTGATTTTCATCGGCGTTCATCGGCGTTCATCGGCGGCAAAATGGGATTTTGAATGATCGGGCGGATACACGGCAAGCTGCTGGAAAAGCACCCGCCGCAGATCGTGGTGGACGTGCAGGGCATCGGCTACGAGCTCAACGTGCCGATGAGCACGTTCTACCAGTTGCCGGCGACCGGCGCGGAAGTCACTCTGTATACCCATTTGGTGGTGCGCGAGGACGCGCACCAGTTGTTCGGTTTCGCCGCCGAGCACGAGCGCCAGGCGTTCCGGCTACTGCTGAAGATTTCCGGCATCGGCGCGCGCACCGCGCTCTCGGTGCTGTCCGGGCTCTCGGTTGCCGATCTGCGCGACGCCGTGAGCACGCAGGACACCGGGCGGCTCATCAAGATCCCCGGCATCGGCAAGAAGACCGCCGAGCGGCTGTTGCTGGAACTGCGCGACAAGCTCGATGCGGTAGCCGGCGCGCCCGCCGCGGCGAAGGGCGACGGGCAGGCCGGCGACATCACTAATGCGCTGCTCGCGCTTGGCTATAATGACCGAGAGGCGGCATGGGCGGTGAAGCAGCTGCCCGCCGGGCTCAACGTGGCGGATGGCATACGCCAGGCGCTCAGGCTTCTGTCAAAATCGTGAGGTGTGAGGCGTTAGGCGTTAGGAGAAGGAGCGTGTGTATGAGATTTGCCGTCGCCTCACGCCTCACGCCTCGCGCCTTACGTTCATAATGATAGAGACCGACCGCCTCGTCGCCGCCGCGCCGTCCTCGCCGCAGGAAGAGGCGGTGGAGCGCACGCTGCGTCCCAAGGCGCTCGAGGAGTACATCGGCCAGGAAAAAATCCGCGGCCAGTTCTCGGTGTTCATCGAAGCAGCGCGCCGGCGCAAGGAAGCGCTCGATCACGTCCTGCTGTTCGGCCCGCCGGGGCTCGGCAAGACCACCCTCGCGCACATCGTCGCGCGCGAGATGGGCGTCAATCTCCGCCATACGTCGGGACCGGTGCTGGAGCGGCCCGGCGATCTCGCGGCGATCCTCACCAACCTCGAGCCGAACGACGTGTTGTTCATCGACGAGATCCACCGCCTGTCCCCGGTGGTGGAGGAGATCCTCTATCCCGCGCTGGAGGACTTCCAGATCGACATCATGATCGGCGAGGGCCCGTCGGCGCGCTCGGTCCGGCTCGACCTGCCGCCGTTCACGCTGGTCGGCGCCACCACGCGCGCCGGCATGCTGACCAACCCGCTGCGCGACCGCTTTGGCATCGTCGCGCGGCTCGAGTTCTATACGGTCGAGGAACTGCAGCGCATCGTGCAGCGCTCGGCCAGGCTGCTCGCGATCGAGGTCGACACCGGCGGTGCGCGCGAGATGGCCGGCCGCGCGCGCGGCACGCCGCGCATCGCCAACCGCCTGCTGCGGCGCGTGCGCGATTACGCGGAGGTCAAGGCCAAGGGCAAGGTGACGCTCGAGGTGGCGGACGCCGCGCTGAAGATGCTCGACGTGGACGCGCTCGGCCTCGATGTCATGGACCGCAAGCTGCTGCTCGCCGTGATCGAGAAGTTCGCCGGCGGCCCGGTCGGCATCGAGAACCTCGCGGCGGCCATCGGCGAGGAGCGCGACACCATCGAGGACGTGCTCGAGCCCTACCTCATCCAGCAGGGCTACTTGCAGCGCACGCTGCGCGGCCGCGTGGCCACCGTCACCGCCTACCAGCACTTCGGGCTGGCGCAGCCCGCCCGCGCCGGCACCACTGACCTTTGGGAAGCCCCAAAGGAATGACAAGTTCCGGGTTCCGTGTTCAAGGTTCAAAGTTCAAGGTTCAAAGATTGAGGTTAAAAGACCGGAACCCGGAACATTGAACATGGAACCTGGAACATTCAGTTGGCCGGTGCGGGTCTATTACGAAGACACCGACCTCGGCGGGGTGGTGTATCACGCCAACTACCTCAAGTTTCTGGAGCGCGCCCGCACCGAGTGGCTGCGCGCGCTGGGCGTCGAGCAAACCGTCCTCGCCGCTGAGCACCAGGTGATTTTCGTGGTGAGCTCGATCGCGCTGGAATATCTCAGGCCCGCGGCCTTCAACGACGAACTTGTCGTGACCGTGGAACTCGAACAGACCGGGGCGGCACAAGTCCGGCTGCTGCAGCGGATCACGCGCGGGGCAGAGGAGCTCGTGACGGCGCGCGTAAGGATCGCCTGCGTCGACACGGCCACGTTCAGGCCCGTTAGAATACCCGAGCCGCTAACCGACAAGATTGGAAACAAGACGTGAATCCCGAAGTGACCCACGACATGTCCGTGCTCGGCCTCGTCACCGGCGCCAGCGTGCTGGTGCAGGTCGTGATGCTGCTGCTGTTGCTCGCTTCCATCCTCTCCTGGTACTACATCTTTCTCAAGATCTTCATTTTCCGCCGCGCGACGCAGCTCGCCGACCGCTTCGAGAAGGAGTTCTGGAGCGGCGTGGACCTGAACGATCTCTACCAGCGGGCGGTCAATGCCCGCAACTCCGCCGGCGCGCTCGAGCGTGTCTTCGAGTCGGGTTTCCGCGAGTTCGCGAAGCACCGCAAGCAGCCCGGCATGGACGTCGCGGTGGTGATGGACGGCGTGCGGCGCGCGATGCGCGCAACCTACCAGCGCGAGATGGAGCGGCTCGAGTCGCACCTGTCCTTCCTCGCCACGGTGGGCTCGGTCAGCCCCTACGTCGGGCTGTTCGGCACGGTGTGGGGGATCATGAATTCTTTCCGCGGCCTCGCCAACGTGGCGCAGGCAACCCTCGGGGCGGTGGCGCCG
>CAZCGD010000370.1:0-2201 GCA_964498105.1 uncultured Streptomycetaceae bacterium | reverse complement strand
ATAAACGCGGATGAGAAGAAGAGCAAATCGAATGGCAACCCACGGCTTTATTTAGCATGGCGTGGACTTCGTTGGCTGGCATCGTCACGCAAAAACAATCGTGAGCTTGCCACCCGCGCGGCGCTGGGGCGACTCCTTGATCACGATCTGCACGTCGCGCCCAAGGCTGGTCAGGCAGTCGATCAACTTCCGTTCCGAAAACCCGCGAAACTGACCGCGGAGCATCGCGGAAACCTTGGGCTGGGTAAGTCCCAGCAGCTTCGCCGCCTCGACCTGGGTGAAACCCTTGCGCTGGATGATCTCCGCGATCTTGGAGACGAGCTGGGCCTTTACCAGCATTTCATCGGAATCTTCGTAGCCGAGATCGGCGTACACATTGCCGCCACCGGCGTAGACAGCCCTGTCTTCCCGTGCCTTATGCTTGCTCATCTTTAACCTCCTTGGCCCACCTGGCGGCCACTTTCAGTCGTTCTCGTATCAGATCCATGTCAGGTTTGGGTGTCGCGATGCCGGTCTTCGATTTCTTCTGGATTCGAGTGGCTTCGGCTTGGCGGATCCTCGATCCATGCCAGAGTATACCTGAATTGGGATATATCCAGCTACACTCTCTTGCGGCGCGAGGGCGTACCGGACACCGCTTCGCCCCAGCGGGAGAGGAAGGCCGTGACGAACGCGTGTTCTCCCGCCGGCTCGACGGCGAGCGGAGCAAGCGCCAGCGCAACGGAGAGCGCGATATGGTAGCCCTCCGAGCGCGAGGCGGCGGCGCGCTGGTATGCCGGATGCGCCCGGTTGATGAAAACCGTGGACTCGACGAGGCGGCCGAGCTCGGCATCGCCGGGCCGGTCCTCGAACTGGACCGCGAGTCCCAGCTTGAGCGGCCGCTTTCGCCCCCGCGCACCCGGCAGCGCGGCGCCACCCGCAGGAGGCTCATGAGCGGATGGCGGGACAGAAGACTTTTCCTTTTCCATCGGTGCATCGGATGACTCGGTCGCGGCGGTCGCATCAGCCGCTCCCCCGCTCGTGTCCGGTACGTCCGGCGTAAGCTCCAGGCCGAATCCGGATTCGCCCCCGAATCCCGCCTTCGACGCCAGCGGCAGGCGTTTCTGGCCACCGCGACGATGCTCGACCAGCGAAGCGAGCAACGGAAATCCCTCGCTCAATTCCAGCAGCACCCGCTCCAGATCGCGCTCCACCACGCGCAGGGACCGCGGCCGGACGGTTTCCGATGGCTCACGGGCATCTCCCCATTGAGCGAGCTGGCGCACGACGACCTCCTGGATCGCCTTGCGGAAGGCGAGATAGGCGGCCCCGCGCGGGCCGGTACGTATGAAATCGCCTTTGTTGAGCGTGAGCGATGCGGCCAGCATAGGCGCCTCGATCACGCCACCGATCCGCTCCGGCGCGCTGGGCGTGACGCCAAGCCAGTCCCAGCCGCGCTTGATGATCTTTCCATAGGTGCTGATGGCAATCCCGCGCTGGTCCTCGGGCAGAGCAGCGGCCCCGCGATACAGGTAGCCGGCCGCGGACGGCTTCCGTTTACGGCCGCTGTGGATGGCGAGCGGCGCTGTTTCCGGCGCGCGACAAGCCTGCTTGCGCAAGACCTCGCCATTGACTTCAAAGCTCACGCCGTGTGGATAAAGTGGTTCCAGGATCGGTTCGCAGGCGGGATCAAGCAGCGGCTGGTAATGGCGGCGAATGCCGGCTTCGATAAAGCCGCGGTCGGTGAGTGGAGCAAGCGGGTCCGCGACATGAAGCCTCACGGCCGTGCCCTGCTCCGCGAGCATCCCCGGCGGGGGCACCCACTTCCACGGCGCCCGCTGCCGGGACGCGAGGTGCCATTGCGTGGCTACGTGGCTTTTCCCGCGCCGGGATTCCGTTACTACTTCCTTGCAGACCAGCAACGCCAGCTTGATGCCGACACCCGCGAAACCGATGCCCTGCCCACGGGTCTTGGTGCTCGCGGCGAGATCGTGATAGCGGCGCAAGTCCCGCCGCGGCATTCCCGAGCCGTTGTCCGCGATCGTCAGGCTGGCGTCCGCGGAATTGGCCGTGATCCGGATCAGAGTGGCTCCGGAATCCAGCGAATTGGCGACGACTTCGGTGAGGATGGTTTCCTCGACCGCGCCGGGGTATGCATCCCGCAGGTCTTCGAGGAGGTGCAGCAGGTCAACCCGGGTTTCGGCCACGAGGGAGTTCCTTCA
>CAZCGD010000369.1:0-2318 GCA_964498105.1 uncultured Streptomycetaceae bacterium | reverse complement strand
AGGAGCGGGCAATGCGCAACAAGCTGAACCAATTCGGGCTGCTGGTCATCGGCGTGCTGGTCGGCGTCGCGGTCAGCCTCAATTTTTCGGCGGTGGCGCAGAAAGGGGCGACGACAACGCCGTTGCCCATTGAGGAGCTGCGCGCCTTCACCGAGGTATTCGGCCGCGTCAAGAGCGACTACGTCGAGCAGGTGGAGGACAAGAAGCTCATCACCGAGGCGATCAACGGCATGCTGACCGGGCTCGACCCTCACTCCGCCTATCTCGACCAGGAGGCGTTTCGCGAGCTGAAGGTCGGGACCCAGGGCGAGTTCGGCGGGCTCGGCATCGAAGTCGGGATGGAGGACGGTTTCGTCAAGGTGGTCTCGCCGATCGATGACACTCCCGCTTCGCGCGCCGGGTTGAAGCCCGGTGACCTTATCGTCAAGCTCGACGATACCTCCGTCAAGGGCATGACGCTGAACGAGGCTGTCAAGCGCATGCGCGGGCGGCCCAACACGCCGATCACGCTCACCGTCGTGCGCAAGGGTGAGAACAAGCCGATCGTGGTGACGTTGACGCGAGCGATTATCAAGATCCAGAGCGTCAAGTCGAAGCTCCTCGAGCCGGGCTACGCCTATTTCCGCGTGAGCCAGTTCCAGGAGCAGACGGGCGAGACGCTCGCGCGCGCGATCGACAAGCTGTTCAAGGAAAACCAGGGCCCGATGAAAGGCATCGTGCTCGACCTGCGCAACGATCCGGGCGGGCTGTTGAACGGCGCGGTGGCGGTGTCGGCCGCGTTCCTGCCGGCGGATGCCCTCGTGGTGTACACCGATGGGCGCACCGAGGACTCGAAGATGAAGCTGAACGCGAGCCCCGAGCACTACCTGCGCGGCCGCCTCAAGGAGGACTACATCCGCAAGCTGCCGCCGGAGGCGAGGACCGCGCCGATGGTGGTGCTGGTCAACGCCGGCTCGGCTTCCGCGTCGGAAATCGTGGCGGGCGCGCTGCAGGACCACAAGCGCGCGGTGATCATGGGCCAGCAGACTTTCGGCAAAGGTTCGGTGCAGACCATACTGCCGCTCGGCAACAACACCGCGATCAAGCTCACCACGGCGCGTTACTACACGCCAAACGGGCGCTCGATTCAGGCCAAGGGCATCATCCCGGACATCCCGCTCGACGACGGCGCGAGCGAGCGCACCGCCGGCCTCAAGCTGCGCGAGGCGGACCTGACCAAGCACCTGACCGACAGCGGCAGCGAGCCGGAAAAGGGCAAGGAAAAGGTGACGGCGGTGGTGGCGGCGAAGCAGTACAACTTCACGCCCGCGCCGCGCCCGCAGGACGTTGACGAGAAGCTGCAGCGGCCGCAGCCCGGCGAGATCGTGTCCGCCAACGATTACGAGTTGAACCAGGCCATCGCCTTCCTCAAGAGCCGGGACACGGTCAAAGTCGCGAACTAAATAGCGCGCTCGGCCTGAAGCGAAACGCCCAGTCAAGGCTGGGCGTTTCGCTGTACATTCAGCCTGTCGGCCCCGCCATAGGCCAGGAACGACTACCCATCCGTTCACGCCAACCGTTCATAATGGCAAGACCGACAGGCTGCTAGGATGAACGACGAACAACTGCTCCGCTACAGCCGCCACATCCTGCTGCCGCAGATCGGCATCGAGGGGCAGGAACGGCTGCTCGCCGCGCGCGCGCTGGTGATCGGAGCAGGGGGGCTCGGCTCGCCGATTGCGCTCTATCTCGCCTCGGCGGGCGTCGGCTCCATCACTCTCTGCGACAACGAGGCGGTCGACCTTACCAATCTGCAGCGCCAGATCGTGCACCGCACCGCATCGGTCGGCCGCAAGAAAGTGGATTCGGCGCGCGCCACGCTGGCCGCGATCAACCCCGAGGTCGAGGTGGTGGCGCTGGCGGAACGGGTGAATGAGCAACGCATCGCGGAACTTGCGGCGCGGCACGACGTGGTGATCGACGGCAGCGACAACTTCGCGACCCGGCACGCGGTGAACCGCGTCTGCGTCAGGCTCGGCAAGCCGCTGGTCTCGGGAGCGGCGGTGCGCTTCGACGGGCAGGTCGCTGTGTTCGACCTGCGGCGGCCGGATTCCGCCTGCTACGCCTGCTTGTTTCCCGAGGAAGGCGAGGCCGAGGACGTGCGGTGCGCGGTCATGGGCGTATTTGCGCCGCTAACGGGCATCATCGGTTCGATACAGGCGGCGGAGACGTTGAAGCTGCTTGCCGGCGCCGGCGAAACGTTGGCCGGCCGGCTGCTGCTCCTGGATGCGCTGGCGATGCAGATCCGCACCATCAAGCTCGCGCGCGACCCCGCTTGC
>CAZCGD010000368.1:0-2077 GCA_964498105.1 uncultured Streptomycetaceae bacterium | reverse complement strand
GAACCTGCTGCTGCGCTTCTACGAGCCGGAACGCGGCGGCATCCTCATCGACGGGCAGGATATTGGCCAGGTGACGCAGGAGAGCCTGCGCGCGGCGATCGGCATGGTGACCCAGGACACTTCCCTGCTGCACCGTTCGATTGCGTCCAACATCCGTTACAGTCGCCCCGGCGCCAGCGACGCGCAGGTGGAAGCCGCCGCGCGCAAGGCGCAGGCGCACGAGTTCATCGTCGGCCTGCAGGACTGGCACGGCCGCAAAGGCTACGCGGCCCACGTTGGCGAGCGCGGCGTCAAGCTCTCCGGCGGGCAGCGCCAGCGCGTCGCGATCGCCCGCGTGGTGCTAAAAGATGCGCCGATCCTGGTGCTGGACGAGGCGACTTCGGCGCTCGACAGCGAAGTCGAGCTCGCCATCCAGGAGCAGCTGCTCGGCCTGATGGAGGGCAAGACCGTGATCGCGATCGCGCACCGCCTCTCCACCATCGCCCGTATGGACCGTCTGGTCGTACTCGAAGCTGGCCGCATCGTGGAGCAGGGTACTCACGACGAGCTGCTGCGCCGCGACGGCCACTACGCGAAGCTGTGGCGGCATCAGTCCGGCGGCTTCCTCGCGCACGATCTCGTTGCGACCGAAACCGCTACCGACCTGCTCGAGGAACCGCCGGCGGACGAGATGCGCGCCGCCACCCAGCCCGAGCCGTCCGCCGACGACGCGCCGGTAGTGACCCGCGCCTGACTTAGAGCGCCTAACAAAATGAATTCCCCTCCTGCCCGAGGAGGGGTGCCCGCGCCAGCGGGCGGGGTGGTGGGAGCAAAGGTTGCCCACGTAACCACCCCGGGTTTACCGCGCCTGGAAGGCGCAATTCGTTTCTCTTCGCATCCACCCCACCCGGCCCGCCGCGCTGCATCGCGTCGGGCGTTCGCCCGCTCGGAACTGCGAGGCGCCAATCGCGCCTTCCAGGCGCGGTATACCCATGTTCACTCCCACCACCCCGTCACCTGCGGTGCCACCCCTCCTCGGGCAGGAGGGGGTAAAGCAAGGCCGGTCATTTTGTTGGGCGCACTCAGACAGTGCTGAGCGCCTAACACTCAACACTCATCACTTGGCGGCACGCCAGACGGTAGCCAGCCACGGCTGCCGTTCCCGCGGCAGGCCGGCGGGGCGGTAATAGTGAGTCAGCTCGGCGAATCCCGCGGCCGCTAGATAGCGGCGCCAGGTCTCGAGGTCCCAGTACGCGCCGTAGCGTTCCCGGTCCCACCCTTCCTCGTTGTCGCCGCGCGGGTTCGAGCTGAACAGCACGCCGCGCGGCTTCAGCGTTGCGTAAAGCTCGCGCAGCACGCGCGGCAGTTCCTGGCCGGGCACGTGGAACAGGGCGGCGTTGGCGAACACGCCGTCGAAGCGGCCGGCGGGCAATTTCAACTTGAGGAAGTCCTGCTGCAATACCTCGCAGCCGCTATACGCGCGCGCCATCTCCGCGAAGCGCGCCGAGCCGTCCAGTCCGACCGCGACGTGGCCGAGCGCGGCGATGGCCTTCAAGTCGCGCCCCGGCCCGCAGCCGAAATCGAGAATCGTGAACGGCGGCGTGCCTTCAATGTGCTGCAGCAGCGCCCCGATATTCTGGCTGACATCGTGCTCGCGCGTGCCGCGCCAGAAATCCTCAGCGCTGCGCTCGTAGTGCTCCAGCGTGCGGGTCGAGATGGATTCGATATCCCGCGGCTTCAGCTTCGCCATCTCTGACCCTAGAAAAAGCGAACCGCGGAGGCGCAGAGACGCGGAGACGCGGAGAACAGAAAATGCAATGACTTACAAAGTTTCTACGATTCGCCAATTTGGTGAACCGTCGTTTCATCGATTTTCTTTGTGTTACCTCTGCGCCTCTGCGCCTCTGCGGTTAGCAACGGCCGTTTTTAGGCTGACAGGCCCGGGAAAAGTTACGGGCGACGGACGTTCCGCTGCGGGGTCGCTACTTTTTTTCACCCGCGACAACGTAGGCCCACAGCGCTTCGATCTCGTCCGGCTTGATGACATCGCCCCATGGCGGCATGCCTCTCACACCGTAAATGACCGAATCGGCAAAGC
>CAZCGD010000367.1:0-2626 GCA_964498105.1 uncultured Streptomycetaceae bacterium | reverse complement strand
AGGTTCAAGGTTCAAGGTTCAAGGTTCAAGGTTCAAGGTTCAAGGTTCAAGGTTCAAGGTTCAAGGTTCAAGGTTCAAGGTTCAAGGTTCAAGGTTCAAGGTTCAAGGTTCAAGCAAAGTTGGAGCCGGTTGTGAGCCGGGAAGTTCGACTTTGAACATTGAACTTGGAACATTGAACCCGGAACCCGGAACATTGAACTTGGAACAATTATCGTAACGTGTTACGATAAATAGATGGCCAACAACCTCCGCCGGGGGCGGCCGCTGACCGGGCGGGCCCAGACCGCTGCCGAGCGCATGCGGCGCTATCGCGCGCGCCAGCGTGCGGCGGGCTTGCACGTGGCGACGCGCTGGCGAACCGTGACATCCGCGACACTCTCTCCTGGACTGCTGAAGCACCGCGTCATCGAAGCGCGCAGCCTGGCGATGCATTGCCTGGCCGCGCAAAAAATCAGCGATGATCCCCGGCTGCTCGATGCCGTTCGGCGCACCCTGGCAGGGTGGAGATCGCGCTACGGCGACAGCGTGCCGCGGGCGCTGGACGAATGGCAGGGCATAATCGATCGTCCCTGGCCGGAAATCGCCGCGCTCATCACCGACCCCGGTGAATCGGCCACGCGCCTGCGGCAGTCATCCCCATTCTCGGGCGTGCTGACGCAATCCGAACGACGACGCGTATATGAAGCGTTCCGAGCTTGAGCATCTCATCCGGGCCGCTGGAAAAATCGCCGGCGAACGCGAGATCGTGGTTATCGGCAGTCAGGCGGTACTCGGCCAGTTTCCCGATGCCCCACCCACGCTGCTCAGGTCCATGGAGGGCGATCTGTATCCGAGGAAGAGACCCGAGTTCGCCGACAAGGTAGACGGCGCCATTGGCGAAGGATCGCGGTTTCACGAGCAGTACGGCTACTACGCGCAAGGAGTGGGCCCGGACACGGCGACACTCCCGCGCGGCTGGCAGCGCCGCCTGGTGCGCGTCGAGAACGCCAACACTGTCGGCTACGTCGGCTTATGCCTGGAAGTGCACGACCTCGCGCTGTCGAAGTACGTCGCGGGCCGGGAGAAAGACTTCGAATTCACGCGCGAACTGGCCCGCCATGCCATGACGGATAAGAAAACTCTGCTCGAACGGCTGGCCGTAACCCGGCTGGACGCCGCGCTTGCGCGCATCGTGCGAGCGCGGATCGAACGGGATTTCGCAATTCGCGGCGCCTGATATTCTCTTCGGTTGGACCTTATCGGCGTCCACCCCGTTAGAGGCTCGGCCTCTAACGGGGTCCATCGGCGGCTAATATTGAGTCACTTCTCGCCGAGAAGTGACTTCGCCGTCTTCGAGCAGATCCACTCCCGCTCCGCCTTCGTCAATCCCGGGATCGCATCCACCTGCCCCACCTGCAGGGCATCCCCTTTCGGCGCCATGTCGAACGGGTTGTCGGTGCCGATGACGATGCGGTCGGCGCCGACCATGGTGATGAGGTGGCGGGTGGAGCGCGGCTCGTGCGTCAAGCAGTCGAAGTAGAAGCGCTTGAACAGCGCGCGCGGCGAACTGGCGTTGTTCACCTTGGGCTCAGGCCGCACGTTGTGACCGTGCACGAAGCGCCCGATCTGGTACGGCATGAAGCCGCCGCCGTGCGCAAGCAGGAAGCGCAGCTTCTTCAGGTCGTCGAGGGCGCCGCTGAACATGAGGTGCGCCACCATCATCGTGGTGTCGAGCGGGAAGCCGACGAAGTTGCGCAGATAGTAGCTGTCCATCCCGCCGTTGGCGAGGCACTGGTAGGGATGCGTGAAGACGAACAGGCCCAGTTGCTCGATGGTCTTCAATACCTTGCGAAACTTCATGTCCGCGAGCGGCACGCCTTCGATCGAGGTCGCCAGCTCGACGCCCCTGAACTTGTATTCCTTCGCCACGCGCTCGAGCTCGGTGATCGCCGCGTCGGGATCCTGCATCGGCAGGTGCGCGAGGCCGCGGAAGCGGGTCGGGTATTTCGCCACCATCTGCGCGATGCCGTCGTTGGCGCGGCGGACGATCTCGAGCCCCGCGTCGGGCTTCAACCAGTAGAAGTAGATCGGCGGCCCGACCGAAATCGCGGCGACGTCCATGCCCGCGCGGTCCATCCAGGCGATCTTGGCGGCCGGGTCGCAGAACTCCGGCAGCAGCTCGGTCATGCGCCCGTGGCTGTCGAAATAGCGCTTGCCGTTCCGTTCCTCGACGCGCGTGCCGAAGCGCTCCGGGTTGCGCCGGATGGCCTCCACCACGGACTCCGGGATGACGTGGTTGTGCAGGTCGTAAGTCATTCCCTTGTTCCCGGCTGATTTCTTGCCGGCACGCGTTTTTTTCTTAGCAGTCATTTTCTACCTTTTCAAAAGTAAACTGGTTCAGCAAACATGAAAATAAATCTCAAAACTCAAATCTCAAACAAATCCCAACTTCCAAGACCCCAATCTCCAAACGTTTGGTGCTTCGCCCTTGGTGCTTGGAATTTGTTTGTTATTTGGTGCTTGTGATTTGGTGCTTGAGCCACTGGTGCATGTTTGTAATTTTGTGCTTAGCCGCCCAGGGTAAATGTTCAGTCGTCACTCCGCCTTGATCCCCGCACCCTTGATGATCTTTTCCCATTTTGCGCTC
>CAZCGD010000366.1:0-3108 GCA_964498105.1 uncultured Streptomycetaceae bacterium | reverse complement strand
CGGTATGCCGCAGGCGAATTCGACCACTTCGATCCCGCGCTGCACCGAGCCCATCGCGTCCGGCAGCGTCTTGCCGTGCTCCCCGGTAACGAGTTGCGCAAGCTCCTTCTGGTGCGCCTGCAGCAGTTGCAGGAATTTCTGCATGACGCGCGCGCGCCGCAGCGGCGGCGTGTCGCGCCAGGCCGGATATGCCGCCGCCGCCGCTTTCACCGCGCTGTCCACGTCCGCCGCGTTGCAGAACGGCACGCGACGGGTCACGACCCCGGTCGCCGGGTTGGTCACGTTGCCAAAGCGGGTAGTGGTGGCGCGCTGGTGCCTGCCACCGATCCACACGTCCACGCTCGGGACGCTCTCGTCACGCTGGTTCATCGTTACCCCCGATCATTAGCCGCCAAGGCGCCAAACAACCAATAATAAGTACCAGAAACATCAAGGTCGAGTTGCAATTCTTGCTTCTCCCTGGAGCCTTGGCGATTCAAATGTTGCTCCTGTTTTCTTTGGCGTCTTGGCGTCTTGGCGGCTCAATTGTTGTTCCTGATTTCTTTGGCGTCTTGGCGTCTCACTTCTTCTTTCGTTGCTTCGAATAGAGCTCGCGAAACGTCCGGCCCGCGGGCGCTGGCAGATCGCGTCCCGCGGTCCAGCCACCGCCCAATGGCAGGTAATGTATTAACTTGTCGTCGCCGCCCAGCCTTGCGAGCATGCGCGCGCCGAGGGCCGTCATCATCGCATAGATCGCAGGCCGCTTCGCCGCCCAGCCCCATAGCGCGAGTCCCAGCCGCTCCGGCCACGGCTTCAATCCGCGCTCGAACTGCTGCTCGCGCAATTTCCGCATCAGGTCCGGCAGCGGAATTTTCACCGGGCACACCACGCCACATTGATTGCAGAACGTGGCTGCATTGGGCAGATCGAGCGCGTTCTCGAGCCCGACGTAGGTCGGAGTCAGCACCGACCCCATGGGGCCGGGATAGACCCAGCCGTAGGCGTGGCCGCCCACGCTCTGGTACACCGGGCAGTGGTTCATGCATGCGCCGCAGCGTATGCAGCGCAGCATCGCCTGCAGCTCGCCGCCGAGAAGGCCGCTGCGCCCGCCATCGAGCAGTATCACGTGAAAATGCGCGGGGCCGTCGTGATCGCCCTCGCCCTTCACGCCGGTCGTGACCGAGATGTAATTGGAAATCGTCTGACCGGTGCCGTGCGGCGGCAGCAGTCGCATCAACGTCGCCACGTCTTCCAGCGTCGGCACCACTTTCTCGATGCCGGTGATCGCCACGTGCACCCGCGGCAGCGTCGTCACCATGCGGCCGTTGCCCTCGTTGGTGACGATCAGCGTCGAGCCAGTCTCGGCCACGACGAAGTTGGCGCCGGAGATGCCCATATCCGCGGTCAGGAAATGGCCGCGCAGCATGCCGCGCGCCTCCCGCGTCAGCTCCGCGATGTCCGTCTTGCGCGGCGTGCCGTGTTTTTCCGCGAACAGGTCCGACACCTCGTCGCGGGTCTTGTGCACCACCGGCGCGACGATGTGCGAGGGCGGCTCCTTCGCCAGTTGCAGGATGTACTCGCCGAGATCGGTCTCCACCACTTCGATGCCCGCCGCCTCCAGCGCGTCGTTCAACGCGCATTCCTCGGTCACCATGGACTTCGACTTCACCGCCTTCTTCACGCCATGCTGCCGCGCGATCTCGCACACGATACGGTTCACGTCCTCGCGGGTCTCGGCCCAGTGCACCACGGCGCCGCGGGCGACGGCATTGCGCTCGAATTCCTCGAGATAGACGTCGAGATGCGCGAGCGCCCGGTCGCGGATCGCGGCCGCGGCATCGCGGATCGCCTCGAAGTTGTCGAGCTCGGCGACACGTTGGGCGCGCCCGCGCACGAAATTGCCCTGCAGCCGCTTCAACGCGGCCTGCAGGTTGGCGTTCCGCAGCTTCACGCCGGCGGTCGCCTTGAAGTGCATGGAGGTAACTTGCATATCAGTTCATGCGGTAGCGGCGAACGGCGTCCTCGTTCCAGACGAGCCCGTTGCCGGGGCGCTCAGGCACGACAGCGTGCCCGTCGACGATCCGCAACGGCTCTTCGAGTATGGCGTTCGCCCAGTCCACGTATTCCAGCCAGTGCGCCGTGGGCGTCACGGTAAGCAGATGCGCGCTCACTTCCGGGTAGAGATGCGAGGACATCCTGATCCCCCTCGCTGCGGCAAGCTCGGCCCCGCGCCGCCAGCCGGTGACGCCACCGATGCGCTCCAGGTCCGGCATCACATAATCGCAGGATTTCGCAGCCAGCGCCCGCTCCATGTCGTGCAACAGCGAAAAGTTCTCGCCGATCTGCACCGGCGTCGCGAGCGAGCGCGCAACCTCGGCGCAGCCTGCGAAATCATCATGCCGGATCGGCTCCTCGATCCAATAGACGCCCTCGCCATCCAGCGCGCGCCCGCGCCGGATCGCTTCCTCCACGGTCAGCGCCTGGTTGTAATCCACCATCAGAGCGATGTCAGCGGGAATGCGCGAGCGCACCGCGCGCACCGCGGCAAGATCGGCTTCGAGCGTCGGGTAACCCAGGCGCAGCTTCATAGCGCGGAATCCGCCGGCGAGCAGCTTTTCCGCTTCATCCGCCACGGCCGCGGGCGCCATCAGGCCCAGGCCGCAACTGTTGTAGGCGGGCACGGGCCGCGGCGTCCCGCCGAGGAAGGACGCGAGCGGCATCGCTGCCGCCTGTGCCACCGCATCCCAACAGGCAACGTCGAACGTCGCCAGCGCCATGCGCGCGATGCCCTGCACCCCCATCAGCTTGAAGCGCTGCGCAAGCTTCTCCCAAAGAGCAACCGGTTCCGCCCGCTCGCCCTTCACGGTACGCAGCACCTCCTCCAGCAGCACGACAATGGCGGGAGCCGCGGCCGGGAGATAGCAGAACTGGTAAGCGTGCCCGGTCACGCCTTCTTCCGTTTCGACGTCCACCAGCAACAACGGCGCTTCGCGCAGCGCCTGCTGGCTGGTGCCGAGCACGTACGTCATCGGCACCTTGACCGGAGTGGCCAGGATGTTGCGTATCGTGAGCGGGGTCTCAGCCATCAACCAAATGCGTAAATCGTGAATCGTGAATGGTGAATGGACT
>CAZCGD010000365.1:0-1908 GCA_964498105.1 uncultured Streptomycetaceae bacterium | reverse complement strand
GTTCGAAGCGTTTACCGCCGCGACGATCATTTACATCCTGATCACGCTGATCGTAGTCGTCGGCATGCGCTGGGTCGAGAAGCGGGTCGCGGTGCCCGGCCTCATCAGCGCCGCCGGCGCACCGCTGGCCGGACATTAGCCGCCGATAGACGCCGATGAACGCCGATATACAAGAAACACGGAGTCGAATCACGACATCCCCTCCTGCCGCCTCCCCTCCTGCCCGAGGAGGGGTGGCGCGCAGCGCCGGGGTGGTGGGAGACGAATCACGAATCACGGATTTCCAGGATGTTCACCGGCTTTGACTTCGACGCAATCGCGCGCTCGGCCCCCTACCTGTTCAGGGAGGGCATGACGTTCACGCTGACGCTGACCGCGATGGCGATGACCGGCGGCATCGTTTTCGGCACGCTGCTCGCGATGATGCGGTTATCGAGCTACAAGTGGCTGATCGTGCCGGCGGCGGCCTACGTCAACCTGATGCGCTCCGTGCCGCTGGTGCTGGTGATCTTCTGGTTCTACTTCCTGGTGCCCTACATCGGCGCGTGGGCGATCGGCGCGAAGGAACCGATCCAGGTCGGCGCATTCTGGTCGTCCGTCATAACGTTCACCCTGTTCGAGGCCGCGTACTACGCTGAAATCATGCGCGCGGGCATCCAGTCGGTGCCGCGCGGCCAGGTTTCGGCCGGTCAGGCGCTTGGCCTCAACTACTGGCAGCATATGGGTTACATCGTGCTGCCGCAGGCGTTTCGCAACATGCTGCCGGTGCTGCTGACGCAGACCATCATCCTGTTCCAGGACACTTCGCTCGTTTACGTGATCTCGATCACCGACTTCCTCGGCGCGGCCGCCAAGATCGCGCAGCGCGACGGGCGGCTGATCGAAATGTATCTGTTCGTGGCGGTGGTTTACTTCATCATCTCGTTTTCACTGTCGCTGCTGGTCAAGCAACTGCAGCAGCGCATCGCGATAATCACATGAAGCCGTCAGCTGTCAGCTGTCAGTTGTCAGTTCAAGCCACCCCGTTGTGGGCTGAGCGCTGGCGGCTGGCGGCTGGCGGCTAGAGGAAAACGAGTCATGCCAATGATCGAGTTCAAGAACGTCAGCAAGTGGTACGGCGCCTTCCAGGTGTTGAAGGACTGCACCACGAAGGTCGAAAAGGGCGAGGTGATCGTGGTCTGCGGCCCCTCCGGCTCGGGCAAATCCACGCTCATCAAGTGCGTCAACGGACTCGAGCCGTTCCAGCAGGGCGAAGCCATCGTCAACGGCGAGTCCGTCGGCGCGAAGGAGACCGACCTGCCCCGGCTGCGCTCCAGGATCGGCATGGTGTTCCAGCATTTCGAGTTGTTCCCGCACATGAGCGTGACCGACAACCTCAACCTCGCCCAGGTCAAGGTGCTGGGACGGAGCAGGGACGAAGCCACGGCCAAATCCATTGCGCTGCTGACGCGTGTCGACATGGAATCTCACGCTCACAAGTATCCCGGCCAGCTCTCCGGCGGGCAGCAACAGCGCGTGGCAATCGCGCGCGGTCTCGCCATGGACCCGATCGCGATGCTGTTCGATGAACCCACTTCGGCGCTCGACCCGGAGATGATCAACGAGGTGCTCGACGTCATGGTCGGGCTCGCCCACGACGGCATGACCATGATGTGCGTCTCCCACGAGATGGGCTTCGCGCGCAAGGTCGCCAGCCGCGTCATCTTCATGGACCGGGGCGAGATCGTCGAAGACGCGCCGACGGAGGATTTCTTCGGCAAACCCCGTTCCGAGCGGGCGCAGCAGTTCCTGTCAAAGATCCTCCATCACTAAAACAAACCGCCAAGGCACGAAGAAAACATCATTCGAACCGCCAAGACGCCAAGAGAAACAAGACAAGAATGAATTCAAGAATCAAGACTTCAAAGC
>CAZCGD010000364.1:0-1781 GCA_964498105.1 uncultured Streptomycetaceae bacterium | reverse complement strand
TCTCGATGGTGAGCGCCCCGCGCGCCGCGGGGGACAGCGCGAAGGACAGCGGCACGACGACAGCGAAAAGTAAGCGGTACCAGCTGCCCATGGCCATGTGGTGATTATAACGGTTCGTGTTGAAAACCTGTACGGCTGGCGAGGCGTGTCGCTCGACAGCGACAGGCCCGCCTCCATCGCGGCCCTCTCCGCGCACTACTCTTTGGGCCTGAATCTGAGATTGAGTTCCCGGAACCGGCCGTGCAGAGTGGGGTCCTGCGGCAGCGGCAGGGGTTGCGCCCTGCGCACGGCGCGCTCGACTGCGTCGTCCCAGGACGGCTGCCCGCTGGCCTTGCGAGACTTCACGTCCAGCACCTCGCCGCCCGGCAGCACGGTGACATCCAGCTCCACCTGCGGATTGCCCTGCAGGCCGGGCGGCTCGATGATGAAGCGCCGGATGCGATCGGCGATCAACTGCTTGTACTTGTCTACCTCGCTCGCCTGCGCCGCGGCCTGCTGCTGGGCAAGCTTTTTCAGGGCGTCCGACTGTTCCTGCGCGGCTCGCTTTGCCTCCGCTTCCTGCGCCTGCTGCTTCTTCAGGGCCTCGAGCCGCGCCTGCTCCTCGCGCTTCTTGCTCTCGGCCACGGCCTGTTCCTCGCGCTTCTTCTTGTCGGCGAGCGCCTGTTCCTTCGCTTTGCGCTCTTTCTCCTTTTTCTCGCGCAAGTCGATGTCGGCCTTGGGCAGCGGCTTGGGCTCCGGCTTCACCTTGGGCGCGAGCTCCACTTTCGGCGGCGACTCGGCCACGGGCGCCGGCAGCGGCGGCAGGCTGCTCCACAGCTCGGCCACCATCGCCACCGGCTCGCGCTTCTGCCAACTCACGCCGAACACCAGCAACGCGAGGAACAGCAGGTGCATCATCAGCGCCAGCGCGCCGGAAACCGTCCTCTCGCCGGGCGTGATGGTGTGATCGGCGGTCACGGAGGGGGCGGCCGTCACTGGGCCCGCGGCTTGGCGAGCAGGCCCACCTTGCGCACCTGGTTCTGCTGGAGCATGTCCATCACTTCCAGCACCGACTCGTAGCGCACGTCCTTGTCGGCGGCGATCACCACCGCCTGCTCGGGATTCTGCTTCTGCTTCTGGCGGATCGCCGCGAGCAGCTCGTTGCGCGACACGCGGCGCTCTTTCGCCGCGCCCGCGCGGTCGCGCAGCCACAGCGTGCCGTCGGTGCGCACCGAGACCTCCAGCGGCTGCTGCGGCGGACCGGCGGTCCTGCCGACCGACGGCAACTCGATCTGGCCGGGGTTGATGAGCGGCGCGGTGATCATGAAGATCACCAGCAGCACCAGCATCACGTCGATGTACGGCACGACGTTGATCTGGTTCATCAGCCTCCTGCCGGAACGCTTCTCGATCAGCATGGCGTTGCTCCGCTGCCGCTCGTGAGGCGTGAGGCGGAAGGCGTAAGGCGGAAGACCCGCGATGCAGGTTTCACGCCACTTCCGTGCCGTGCCCTGCTTCTGGTTTCGTTCCTCACGCCTATCGCCTCACGCCTCACGCCTCACGCCTCACGTCTTCAATGGACCTGGCGCTGCAAAATGTTCGTGAACTCTTCCATGAAGGAGTCGAAACGCGTGGCGAGCCGGTTGACATCGCCGGCGAAGCGGTTGTAGGCCATCACGGCCGGGATCGCCGCGAACAAGCCCATGGCGGTCGCGATCAGCGCTTCCGCGATGCCCGGCGCCACCGCCCCGAGGGTTGCCTGCGCCACGTTGGCGAGGCCGCGGAAAGAATTCATGATCCCC
>CAZCGD010000363.1:0-12540 GCA_964498105.1 uncultured Streptomycetaceae bacterium | reverse complement strand
GGCGAGTTCTTCGCGCTGCTCGGGCCGTCCGGCT
The DNA here is from genome assembly GCA_964498105.1 of uncultured Streptomycetaceae bacterium. GTDB lineage: Bacteria > Pseudomonadota > Gammaproteobacteria > Burkholderiales > SG8-41 > SG8-41. Next base: position 12,506 of record CAZCGD010000363.1, on the reverse strand, counting down.
CGGGCAAGTCGACGCTGCTGCGGCTCCTCGCCGGCTTTCTCCAGCCGCAGTCGGGCGCCATTCGCGTCGCCGGCGAGGACGTGACGCGCGTGCCGCCATGGCAGCGCAACATCGGCATGGTGTTCCAGAACTATGCGCTGTGGCCGCACATGACGGTCCGGCAGAACGTGGCGTTCGGGCTGGAGGAGCGCAGGCTGCCGCGCGCGGAAATCGAGCGCAAGGTCGCCGCCGCGCTGGACCTGGTGGGGCTCGGCGAGTATGGCGCGCGCCGGCCCGGGCAGCTGTCGGGCGGGCAGCAACAGCGTGTTGCGCTTGCCCGCACCATCGCCATCGAGCCTAAGCTGCTGCTGCTCGACGAGCCGCTCTCCAACCTCGACGCCAAGCTGCGGATACACATGCGGGTCGAGCTGCTGGCGCTGCAGAGGAAGCTCGGCATCACCACCATTTTCGTGACGCACGACCAGGAGGAAGCGCTCTCGATCTGCGACCGCGTGGCAGTGCTCGACGGCGGCGTGATCCAGCAGGTCGGCACGCCGGTCGCGCTCTACGACACGCCGGCGAACCGCTTCATCGCCACCTTCGTCGGCACCATCAACTTACTGCCGGGTAGGGTCGAGCAGGCCGACGGGATGACCGTGTTCCGCTCGGACGTGCTGGGCGCCCTCCGGCTCGCCGAAGCGACGGCGCGCTCCGGCCCCGCCGAGATCGTCATCCGCCCGCACGCGATCCGTCTTGCCGCGCGCGATGCCGCAGGCGACGCGGGACTCGCATGGACGGAAGGCCGCGTCACCCAGCGCGAATTCCTGGGGGAGTTCGTGCGCTACACGGTGCAAGTCGCCCGGACCGAACTCACCGCCGACCAGCTGCACCATACCGGTGATCCGGGATTCGCCCCGGGTGCCGCGGTGAAGATAGGGATCAACCCCGCCCAGGTGCGGCTGCTGCGCGCTTAGCCCACATCAGCACCGGCACGCCGGAGGCAAGCATGGCGATGCCCACCATCGCGCCGATCGACCCGGGGTCGAGGCTCATTGCATAGTTGAAACTCGAATAGAGCATCCAGGCGCATGCCGCGCAGAACAGAATGGGAGTCAACGGGAAAAGCGGCACCCGGAACGGGTCGGCGTTGACCGGCGCCTGCCGCCGCAGCAGGAACAGCGACGCCCCCGTCAGCAGGAAGAACAGCCAGAACGCCGGCGCGGTGTAGGCGACCATGGTCTGAAAGCCGTCCGGCGTGAGCGAGGCGAGCGCCACCAACGCAATGGCGATAGCGCCTTGCAGGAGCAGGGCATTGACCGGGGAAGAGGACTTCTCGTTCCAACGACCCAGCGCGCGGAAGATGATGAAATCGCGGCCCAGCGCGTAGTTGGTGCGCGCGCCGGTAAACACCGTCGCATTGAGCGTCGAGAGCGCGGCCGACACCACTACAATGCCGAGCAGCCAGGCACCGCCATCGCCCCAGGTAGCCTTCATCAAGTCGGAGGCCACCGCCTTGGACGACCGCATGCCCTCGAGTCCCAGCGCATTGAGGTAGGCGAGATTGAGCAGCAGGTAGAGCACGGTAATCACCACGATGCCGATCACCAGCGCGCGCACGATGTTACGCCGCGTGTCGCGCATCTCGGCGGTCAGGTAAGCAGCCTCGTTCCAGCCGCCGTAGGTGAGCAGCACGAAAATCAGCGCGAGTCCCGAGAACCACGGCCCGCTCTGAGCCGGTGCGGCACTCGGCGCCGCGGCGGCGGGTGCCGCCGTCGCCGACAGACCGCCTATCACCACCGCGAGTATGGTTACAGCAAGGGCGATTGTGAGCGCGTTCTGCACCCATTTGCTCTGGCTGGTGCCGGCGATGTTCAAGGCGGTGATCGCGATCACGGCCAGGCCGGCGTAGATCGCGGAGCTCTTGCTCCCCAACGGCAGCAGCGTGGACGCGTAATCGCCGAACACGAACGCGATGGCGGCGATCGCCCCGGTCTGGATCACCGTCATGCGCGCCCAGGCGAACAGGAAGCCGAGCCAGTCCCCGTAAGCCTTACTGAGAAAGTAGTACTCGCCTCCGGCGTTGGGATGAGCCGATCCGAGCTCGGCATAGCACAACGCCCCGATGAGGGAGATCACGCCGCCGATCACCCACAATGCGATGAAGGCGGTTTCGCCCGAGACGTTACCTGCGACGATCGCCGGCGCCTTGAAGATGCCGACGCCGATAACGATACCGACGATCATCGCCACCGCGTCGAACACGGTGAGCGTCGGGCGCGGCTGCCCTCCTGCCGGCGTTCCCCCGCCGGCGCTCATTGCAGCCCGCCCAGGATCGTGAGGGCCGGGGCAGCACCCAGGTACACCGCGCCGCGCCGCGTCAACCGCGCCTGCCACGGCACCACGCGCTGGCTGGCGCCTTCGCCGATCGTGACGCTGCCCTCGATCAACTCGCCCCTGACCAGGCCGCGGAACTGGTGGGAGACCGGCCTGCCCGGGCCCGGGACCTCGAGCTTGAACGCGATCTGGTCGCCGACCATCCTGAACTGGGACACTTTCGCGTCCTGTTCGCCCGCGCGCGCGGTGCCGTGCACCAGCTGGTAATGCTGCTCGAGGCTGAACTCGTAGCGCACGCTGCGGCTGCCGGCCATGATCTGCGACTCCCAGTTGCCGGCCACCCGCGCTGGAACGACCCACATGAAGATGTAGCTCTTGCCCGGGTCGCCGACGACCTTCTCGGGAACGATCAGGGTCTTTTCATCGTCCGGGCTCCATTCCCCCATGGCGTAGTCGTGCGCCACCACCCGCGTGCCGGGCTTCAGGGCGAGCAGCTTGGGGCGCAGCTTCTCGTTCATCGTGGGCAGCAGGTAGCTGGTGATCACCGTCGCCGGGCCAAGGTCGGTCTCGAACAGGTTCTGCTCGATAAAGTGCGCGCGGTCCGCCACGCCCTCCGTCTTTGCCGCGTTGTTGGCGAGTTTCAACAAGACCCTGTCGAGGTCGACGCCGAAGCCGCGCGCGCCGAGTTTTTTCGCCGCGGTGATGACGATGCGCCCGTCGCCCGAGCCGAGGTCGATCACGTAATCGTTGGGGCCGACCTTCGCCATGCCCAGCATCTCGTCCACCACGCTCTGCGGCGTGGGAACGTAGATGACGTCGCCCCGTCCGTCCTGCGCCTGCGCCACTGGCACTGCCAGCGCCAACGCCAGCGCGTACATCCATTGCATCCGACTTCCTGGTCTCATCGTCACTCCCGGCTTAAGTTTCAAGTTTCAAGTTTCAAGTTTCAAGTTTCAAGTTTCAAGCAAAGTTGGAGCGGGTTCTGATTCGAGGGTTTCGGTTTCAAACTTTGAACTTGGAACTTGGAACATTGAACTCGGAACCCCGAACTCGGAACTTTGAACAAACTCCCGATTACTCATCACTCAACATTCAAAACTCAACATTCAACACTGATCAGTGATCACTGATCACTGATCTTGATACTGCCGCGGCGTATGCGCGTTGCCTTCCAGTCGAGCTCTCCGCCGCCGGCGAGCCGTACCTTGCCGATGATCGCGTCGCCGCTGACGCGACCGCCAAACTCCTGCTGCACCGGGAGCCCATCCAGCTCGACGGTGAGCATAAAGCGAATCTCGTCGCCGCGCATCCTGCCGTTTTCGAGGCGCCCCGGCCGGCCGTTGACCGTGGCCCCGCCCTCCAGGGCCTGGAAAGTCTGGGACAGATTCACCTCGTAGTCGGCCGCCGCCGCGCCGGCGCCGACGCGCCACTGCCAGGCCCCGGCGGCGTTGGCGGGAATGATCCAGAGATAGACCTCGCTCGATGGCGGGCCGTACGGCTTGTCGGGGACCGGGATGGTCACGCGCGCGTCCGGCTGCCACAGATCCATGTCGAAGTCGTGGGAGACGATGCGCGCGCCCGGCTTGAGCTGCTCGAACAGGCGCGGCCGCAATTGCAGCATCAGCCCCCGGTACAGGTACATGGTGATCACAGTCGCGCGGTCGAGCGCGGTGACGAACAGGTTCTCGTCCAGGAACTGCGCCCGCTCCGCCACGCCCTGGCGCCGCGCTTCCCGGCGCGCTTCGGCGACAAGGTTCTGATCGATCTCCACGCCGAAGCCGCGCGCGCCGTATTTTTTGGCCGCCGCAATGATGATGCGCCCGTCGCCCGATCCGAGGTCGATGACGTAGTCCTCCGGCCGCAGCCGGGCAAGGTCGAGCATCGCGTCGACGACGGCGGGCGGCGTCGGCACGAAAGGAACGTGGGCATGGGGATGCAACTCGGCGGCAGGCGCCCCGGACGGCAGCGCAAGGAGCAGCACCGCCGCGGCGGCAAGCCGGCGCAACGGCCGGGCCGCCAGCCTCACAGCTGTCCCCTCACTGCCCGCCATCCCGTCACGCTGCGGGCGGCGCCGACGCCACGGATCAGTTCGCCCTCGACGACGTCGCCGTTCACCCGCCCCTCGAAGTACAGGCTCGCCTCGTTCTCGCGGTCGGTCGTGTCCACGATCACGAAGCTCAACCGGTCCCCCTTGAGCTTCATCTCCCACACCTGCGACGGCACGCCGTTCAACCGCGCATGCGCCGACAATTCCTGGTAGCGCTGCGTCAGTTCCAGCTCCAGCAGCCGTTCGATCGGCGGCATCTGGAGGCGCGCCTGCCAGCGTCCGGAGACCTGCGCCGGCACGATCCACAGCATCACGTTCTTGCGAACCGCGGTCTTGCTGTCCGGCTTCCAGTCGCCCATATCGAAGTCGTGCGACACGATGCGCGTGCCGGGCTTCAACTGCAGCAGCTGCGGCCGCAACTTGAGCATCACGAAGGGCAGCAGGTAAGTCGAGATCACGGTCGCCTGGCCGAGGTCGGTCTTGAACAGGTCCTGGCGGTAGAACCTGACGCGGTCCGCGACGCCGGCCCGGCGCGCGCTCTCCTCGCTCCGCGCCACCAGTTCCTCGTCCAGGTCCACCCCGAACCCGCGCGCGCCGAATTTCCTCGCGGCGGTGACGACGATGCGCCCGTCGCCCGAACCGAGGTCGATGACGAAGTCTTGCGGGCCCACCTCGGCAACCCGCAGCATCTCGTCCACCGTCACTTGCGGCGTCGGCACGTACGGGACTTCGTACCGGAAGCGGAACTCCTCGCTGAACTGGTACTCCTGGGCGAAGACGGGATGGGCCGCCAGGACGCCAAGGAAAAACAAGAATAAAAGCTGAACCACTAAGGACACAAAGGACACGAAGGTTTTCTCAACAGTACCCATCTTCAGTTTTTCCTTTGTGTCCTTGGTGTCCTTTGTGGTTTAAGATTTTGGTGGTCGTTCGTCGGCGGCTCGGTCAGATCCTCTACCCTTCGCCCGCTCCCCGAACGACGCGCGTAGCGCGCCAGGAGCCGGAACCGAGGTTGCGCCCGACGCCCGAGCGGACCGTGCCTTCCATCAGCAGCGCGCTGCCTTGCACCCGCCCCTCGAAACGGTGGCTCACGCCGTTGTCCACCAGCACGAAAGCGATGCGATCGCCGCTGAGGCGCGCTTCAAACGCGGGGAGGTAGCCGCCGGCGACCCGGGCGCCGCCGTTGATTTCCTGGTACTGCTGCGCGAGGTCGAACTCGTATTCGCGCTCGCCCTCGGGCAGCGAGAAGTTGAGCCGCCACTTGCCCGCCACCCGCGCCGGCACCACGTACAGCAGGTAGGTCTTGGATATGATGATGCGGCGATCGGGCTTCCAGTCGGAAAAGCCGTAATCGTGCGCCACGATCCGGGTGCCGGGCCGCAGATCGAGCAGCCGCGGCTTGAGCTTCTCCACCAGGTTGGGCAGCAGGTAGAGCGTAACGACGGTAGCGTCGCGGTAGTCCGCAACCAGCACGTCGCCGTGGCGGAACGTTACGCGGTCGGCCACGCCTGCCTGCTCCGCGTTCATCCGGCTATTCACCACCAGCTGATGGTCGAGCTCGATGCCGAGTCCGCGCGCGCCGTAGTCCCGAGCCGCTGCGATCACCACGCGCCCGTCTCCCGAACCAAGGTCCGCCACCAGGTCGGCGGGACCGACGTCGGCAAAACGCAGCATCTCGTCCACCGCGACCGTCGTGGAAGGCAGGTACGGCGTCGGGATGTCGGGCAGCGCGCTGATCCCGGCCGCGCCCGCAAGCGCGCTTCCAGCGAAGAATAAAGCAACCGCAGATGAACGCAGATAAACGCGGATAAGGTCAAGACCGAGAAACAATTCGAAATTACACATGGACACAGACGAACACAAAATTATTCAAACCGAAGGGAGGCAACTAATTGAAAGTCATCCGTGTTTTTCTGGGGTAAATATTAGTCTTTATTTTTGTCGGCGTTAATCGGCGTCCATCGGCGGCTAATAGAGCTTAATGCAGTTCCTTGAGCGCCTGTTCAGTGGTGATGGCGGCGTGGCGCGCGTCCCAGATCTCGGTGCGCGTGGCGGACCAGGCAAGCTCCCGGGTTTGGGTGCCGCGGGTGACGCGCGCGGTGCCTTCGATCGCGTGATTGAAGATGCGACCCGATAACTCGTAGCGGGTGCCGTCCACCACCGCCGACAGGTTGATCTGCTCGCCAGCCAGGACCCCGCTCTCGACGCGGGCGCTGCGCCCTGCCACCAGCAGCGTGCCCTCCAGCATCTGGAAGTTCTGCTGCAGCTGAAGCCCGAATTCAACGGGCTTGCCTTCCCCGTCCAGCTTCCCTACCCAGCGCCCGGCGGCGCGGCCCGGCACCACCCAGTAGAAGATCTTGCTGCGCTCGCCGATGCCGACCGTCTTGCCGGGGGCGGCCAGCTCGGTCTGGTAGTCGGGCGTCCACGTTCCCATGCCGTAGTCGTGGGAGACGATGCGGGTCCCCGGCTTGAGCGTGGCGAGGAGTCGGGTGCGGATCATCAGGTTTACTTCCGGCAGCAGGTAAATGCTCATGACCGAAGCGGCGCTGACGTCAGTCACGTGGAGATCGCGCTGGTAGAACACCGCACGCTCGGCCACGCCGGCCCTGGCGGCGTTGCGGTTCGCGAGCGCGACCAGGCGCCGGTCGAGATCCACGCCGAAGCCGCGCGCGCCGCGCTGCTTGGCCGCGGTAATCACCATGCGCCCGTCGCCCGAGCCGAGATCGATGACGTAGTCCCCCGGACCGACCTTGGCGATTTCCAGCATCGTGTCCACGACATTCTGCGGCGTCTGGACGTACGGCGTGTCGCCGAAGTCCTGCGCCGGCGACGAGCTGGAGAAAAGTGAGACGGCGAGGAGCGCCGCTGCGCCGATGGCGGTGCGGGTCAACATCATTGCAAGGCGGTGGATGACAACGACCCCGCGCCAACCGCCCCGGCTGCGGCGGGTTGCCGGGTGCGCCGGGCGCTCCAATCATGCTGTCCATCCAGGCGGGCGCCGGACAGCCGCGCCGAGCCCGTTACGGCGTCGCCAGCGACCTTGCCGGTGAATTGATGCTTCACCGGAGACCCGTTCACGTCCGCCGTAAAACCGAAGCTGATCTCGCCGCCGCGCAGTCGCGCGTCCTGCAGCTTGACCGGGCGGCCGCCGATCGCGACCGTTCCCGAGATCCTCTGGTAACTTTGGTCCAGCTTCAGCTCGTAGGCCAGCGGCTTCCCGGACACCAGCAGCTCCCATTGCCAGGCGCCGGCAATCTTCGCCGGCACCACCCAGAAATAAATATCGCTGGAGCCGCCGGCGCCGGCGTACTTGTCCTCCGCCGGCATGGTGACGTGCGTGTCGGCCTGCCAGTCGCCCATGTCGAAATCGTGGGACACGAGACGCGTGCCGGGCTTGAGGTCCAGCAACATGGGACGGAGATCGAGGTTGACGCTGGGCAGCAGGTACATGGTGATCACCGTGGCGGCGCTGAGGTCGGTATCGAACAGGTTGCGCTGGTAGAACGTGACCTTGTCGGCAACGCCCGCCCGGCGCGCGTTGTCGTTGCTGTCCTTGATGCGCTCGGGATCCAGATCAACGCCGTAGCCGCGCGCCCCGTACTTTTTCGCCGCCGTGATGACGATGCGTCCGTCACCGGAGCCGAGGTCGGCCAGAAAATCGCCGGGCCCGACCCTGGCGATCTCCAGCATGCGCTCCACGACCACCTGCGGCGTCGGCACGTACGGCACCCTGGCGTCAGCCGCCGGCGCCGGCATGGCGGCAAAACCGGCCAGCAACACGACGCCGCGTCCCAACCACCCGGGAGTGTGTCGCGCTTGCGTCGGACAAACTCCCAAATTGAACGAAAGGTTGTGAGGGGTTGCATTCATCCTGTTATATTTCGAGTCCAGAAAGTGGCGGATTATAGCTGAATCCGCATGTCAGGGACTCTAGATGCTGTATACGATCCTGTTCATCTCCGGTGCCGCGATACTCGCGCTCGAGCTGCTAGCCTCGCGCATCCTCACGCCCTACTTCGGCGTCAGCCTCTACATCTGGACCGGCATCCTCTCGATCACGCTGGTGGCGCTCGCGCTCGGTTACTGGGCAGGTGGACGTCTCGCGGCCGGTCCACGCATCGCGAACAACGCGGCGCGGCTCGCCCAGTGCTACGCGCTGATGCCGGCGGTGGCCGCCTTCGCCATCGTCGCGGCCTGCCTTGCCTATCCCCACCTGTTCCCGCTGCTTGCCGGGGCCGACCTGGTCTGGGGTGCGTTCGCGGCATGCATCGTGTTGCTGTTCGTGCCGCTGGTCGCAGCCTCGGCAATGAACCCGCTGCTGGTAGCGCTCCTGCTTGCGCGCGGCGGCGGGCGGGCTGGCGACGCCGGCGCGGGCAAGGTGTTTTTCATCAGCACCATCGGCTCGGTCGCGGGCGTTCTGGTTACCGCCTTCGGGCTGATTCCATACGTCAGCAACTTTTCCGCGACGCTCGCAGTGGCGCTCGCGCTGGCGCTGCTCTCGCTCGCGGCCGCGGCGCGCCCGCCGGCGCCGCTCGCCTCCCGCAGGCGGCTCGGACTCGCCGCCGGCGCTGCCGCGCTGCTCGCCGCCCTGTTCCTGTGGCTCGCCGACGCCTACATCGGCCGCCTGTGGCCGGCCAGCTACGGCGGCCGGATCTGGCAGGTGGAGGCACGCTTCAGTTCCCACTTCGGCACCGTGAAAGTCCTGCGGAGCGAAACCGGAGACAGCGGCCGCTTCGTCCGCATCTACTTTCAGGACGGACTGGTGCAGAACACGGTCGACTCCGATGGACACTCGCTGTCGTTTTATACCTACGCCCTGGAAGCCCTTGCCCGCGCCTACCGGCCCGGCATGCGCTCGGCGCTGGTGCTGGGTCTGGGGGCAGGCATCGTGCCGATGCGCCTCGCCGGACAGGGCGTGGCAGTAGAAGCCGTCGAGATCGACCCGGCGTCGGTGACGGTAGCCAGCCGCTATTTCGGATTCGACGCAGCGCTCATCCCCGTGCACCTCGCCGATGCGCGCACCTGGCTCAAACAGTGCGGGCGCGGCTACGACGTGATCGTGGTCGACTTGTTTCACGGCGACGGCACCCCGGATTACCTGGTGACGCGCGAATTCTTCAGCGACCTGAAGCGCTGCCTCGGCGCCGGCGGCATAGCCGTCTTCAATACCTTCGCCGATCTCGAGCACCCGATGGCTTACGCGCACCTGCTTGCCACCCTGCGCGCGGAGCTGCCGCACCTGGTGCTCTACCGGCCCGACTGGCCCGGCTCGACGCACATCAACAGCTTCATCGTCGCCGGCCCGGCCCCACTGCCTGCGCCCAGGGAAGTAGCACCCGGTTACGTGCCGCCGCAGCACGCCGCCACGCTCCCGGCGATGCTCGCCAAGCCGCAGCCGCTGCACCGCGCACTGCTGCAGGATGGAGCAATCGTGACCGACGCCCGCAACCGGGCGCTGCACGACATGGCGCAAGGCCACATCATCTACCGCAGGGCGGTGGTGCAGGCGCTGCCGCCGGCGTTCCTCGTCAACTGACGAGGAACGGCCGGGTGAGGCGTGACGTGATACCGCGTGACATGATGGGGCGTGACATGAAACAGCGTGACTTGATAGAGCGGCCCTGCGTCTGCCTGTAACGATCCGTTACGAACGAGAGCGACGGTTACAAACTACGCCTCACCACGTCACGCATCACCACGTCACGCATCATCACGTCACGCTTCATCACGTCACGCTTTACCAGGTCACGCCCTAATGCGCATGGCGGTCCAGCGCGCCGTGCTCTTGCCCCCGGCCAGTTGCACTCCGCCTTCCATGGTGTCGCCGGCGACCTTGCCCCGGAAGAGATGGCGCCCGCTTCCGGACGGAAATGCGAACGTGATTTCCTCTCCGCTCAGGCTGGACTGGGTGAGCTTCACCCCTTTGGCCGAGTTTCCCGTCACGGCGCCATCGATGCTCCCGAAATTCTGGCGCAGCGTCAGCTCGAAACTCTCGTTGGCGGGAGCCGTCACGCTCACCTGCCACCGGCCCGCCACCCTGGCCGGCACGATCCACAGGTAGACCGTCGCGCGCGGCACGCCGTTGATCTTCTCCTTTTCAGGCACGTCCCAGGTGAACTGATCGTCGGCGCGCCAGTCGCCGAAATGATAGTCGTGCGAGACCACGCGCGTGCCCGGCTTGAGTTCGCCGAAGATCTTGGGCCGCAGGTCGAGCATCATGTTCGGCAGCAGGTAGAGCGTCACCACCGTCGCCTTGCTGATGTCGGCCTTGAACACGTCCTGCACGTAGAACGTGGCGCGGTCCGCCACGCCGCGCTTCGCTGCTTCGGCGTTGGAGAGCTTGACCAGCTCGGGATCGATGTCCACGCCAAAACCGCGCGCCTTCAGCTTCGTCGCCGCCGTCAGCACGATCACTCCGTCACCGGAACCCAGGTCCACCACGAAATCGTCCGGGCCGACCTTGCCGATGCGCAGCATCTCGTCCACCACCACCTGCGGGGTGGGCACGTACGGCCCGCCGGTGCGCTTCGCCTCGATGTCCTCCGCCGCCCCGGCGATCCGCGCGGCTGGCAGCGCCGCCAATGCCAGCAGCACGCGCCGGCGCGTTGATGAATGTCGTGTTCGCATATCTTCCCTGTCCTTACTTGTCACCAGTCACCGGATGCCGTCCCAAAAAACCGTTTTAGCCACGGAAACACACGGAAACACACGGAAAAGATCGAAAGCCGAACCACAAAGAACACGTAAAAATAAAGATTTATATAGATCTTGAATGCAGTTTGGCGTCTTGGCGGTTCAATTTTGTCCGTGTGTTTCCGTGTGTTTCCGTGGCTAATCTTAATACCGGTTCTAACCAAAACAACGCAGTCAACGCGGCGGAGCGGATTTCGTGTCCCGCTTGCACGCCTCTATCACCTCCGCCGGACTCACCGTGCTGTCGTAGCTGTGGCGGATCAGGGTGCCGATCAGCGTGAGCTCCTGCTCCGTGTACTTGACCTTCCCGTCGCGCCGGGCTTCGGCAAGGAGTGCGTTGAGCGAATTTCCCTGGTTGCGCAAATCAACAGTGGTCTGCGCGATGGCCCCCATCTGCTCGCACGAAAGCTCCGCCTGCGCGGCTACGCAGGAAAGCGACAATCCGGCAGCAAGAGCGATCCGCATCATGGGACTCATGGGACGCGCGTGGCGCTCCAGCGCGCCACCACCGTCTCGCCGTTACGCACTTCGCCCTGGATGCGGTCGCGGGCCACCGTGCCGGTGAACTGCTCGCGGCCGCCGCCGTTCTCGGCCGAAAGCGTGAAGCTCATCTGGTTGCCGTTCAGGTTGCCGCGCACCTCCAGCGTCCGGCCGCGGAGCGCGATCCTGCCGTCGAAGTGCTGGAAGCCCTGGCGAATCTCCAGGCGGGAAGCCTCGCCCGGGTCGCCTTCCCGCTGCACGCGCCAGGTGCCCTGCACTGCTGCCGGCACGACCCAGAGATGAACGTCGGACGTCCACGATCCGCTGATGTCGTATTTTTCCGGCGTCTGCACGGTGATGGTGCGGTCCGGCTGCCATTTCTCGAACGCGAAATCGTGCGACACGATGCGCGTGCCCGGCCGGAGCTCGGCCAGCAGCTTGGCCTGCAGGTTGACCATCATCCCCGGCAGCAGGTAGAGCGTGATTACCGTGGCGCGGCTCACGTCCGCCGCCAGCACGTCCTGCCGCACGAACTGCACGCGCTCCGCGACGCCGAGTTTCCGGGCCGAGCCGTTGGCAAGATCGACCAGTTCGGGATCGATATCGACGCCCATGCCGCTCGCCTTGTGGCGCGTGGCCCCGGTCAGCACGATGCGTCCGTCGCCGGAACCGAGATCGATGACGTAGTCGCGCGGGCCGACGCCCGCCAGCTCCAGCATCGCGTCCACCACCGCGGGCGGCGTCGGCACGTACGGCCCGCCGCTGCGCTCGACGCTGTCCGCGGAAATCGCAAATGGAACGAACAGCGCCGCAACGGCGCAGACAACGTGTTTGAGGATTTTCATGGATGTAATGCTACAACAAATGCGGGAGGTCAGGATTCAGGATCGGGGATCCAGGATCAGAAAGATCCGAAGCGTGAACACCAAGCGACTGCGTTCTCAATCCTCAATCCTCTTCCCTCAATCCTGCT
>CAZCGD010000362.1:0-5334 GCA_964498105.1 uncultured Streptomycetaceae bacterium | reverse complement strand
GGGCTGGCCGCCGAAGGCGTGAAAATCTGCATTGCGGCGCGGCGCAAACCCCTGCTCGAGGAATTGGCGAAGGAGATCGTTGCCGCGGGCGGCGTGCGACCGGTCATCGTCGAGATCGACATGATGGGGCCGGGTGCCCCGGACCAACTCGCCCGGGCGGCGCAACAGGCGCTCGGCAGCGTGGACATCCTGGTGAACTCGGCCGGCGGAAGCAAGCCGGCGCTGCCGATCGACGCGCCGGAAGCGCTGTGGGAAGAGTCCATGACGCTCAACTTCACGCGCATACGCCAGCTTACCCACGCCCTGCTGCCGGGCATGATCGGAAAGCATTGGGGGCGCGTCATCAACATCAGCGGCAAGTCCGAGCCTGAGCGCATGATTGCCGCGCACCCGGCCAAGGCCGCGATCCACGCCTGGTCCAAGGGACTGTCGCGCGAGGTCGGGAAACACGGCATCACGGTGAACTGCATCCCGCCCGGCCGCATCATGAGCGAGCAGATCCGCCGCAAATATTCCCCGGAGTTCCGCGCGAAACAGTCCGCCGAGGACATCCCGGTCGGCCGCTACGGCGAACCGGAGGAACTGGCGGCCCTCGCGGTGTTCCTCGCCTCCCCCATCGCCTGCTACATCACCGGCGCGGTGCTGCCGGTGGATGGCGGCTTGCGGCGTTACGCCTTTTAATCCGTCTCAGGTAGAGCGTCTCAGGTAGAGCGTCTCAGATACTGCGTCTCAGGTAAAGCGGCCTGACAACGCCGCACCTGAGACGCCTTACCTGGGACGTTTTATCTGGGACGCCGCACCTGAGACGCTTCTCCCGGTCGTATAATTCATCTGTCTCCCGGAGAAATCGTATGCAAACCAAGATCCCATGCGTAATCATGCGCGGCGGCACCTCGCGCGGCCCGTTCTTCAAGCTCTCCGACCTGCCCGCCGACGTGCCCACGCGCGACGCCGTGCTCCTTTCGGTGATGGGCTCGCCGCACCAGATCCAGGTGGACGGCATCGGCGGCTCGCACTCGGTGACGAGCAAGGTCGCGATGATCAGCAAGTCGAAGCGCCCCGACGCCGATGTCGATTATCTCTTCGCGCAGGTACAGATCAACGAGAGCATCGTCGACACCAAGCCCAACTGCGGCAACATGCTGGTCGCGGTGGGACCGTTCGCGATCGAGGCGGGCCTGGTGCCGGCAAGGAACGGCGAGACGCCGGTGCGCATCTTCAACGTCAACACGCAGTCTCTGGTCGAGGCGATCGTGCAGACGCCGGGCGGCCAGGTGAGCTATGAAGGCAACGCTGCGATAGACGGTGTCCCGGGGACCGCGGCACCCGTCGGGATTAATTTCAAGAGCGCGGTTGGATCGGTTACGAAGAAAATGCTGCCTACCGGCAGCCCGCTCGATGTTATCGACGGCGTCGACGTGAGTTGCGTGGATATTGCGATGCCTGTCGTCCTGATGCGGGCAGAGGCGTTCGGCAAGAGCGGCCACGAGACCGCCGTCGAACTCGACGCGGACAAGGCCATGCTCGCCCGCATGGAGGCGATCCGCCGCAAGGCAGGCCTGCTGATGGGCATGGGCGACGTGGCAAAGTCGGTGGTGCCGAAGATGGCATTGCTGTCTGCGCCGCGCAACTGCGGTACCATCGCGTCGCGTTTTTTCGTGCCCGAAACCTGCCATAAGGCGCACCCGGTTACCGGCACCGTGTGCATCGCCTCGGCTTGCGCCATCCCCGGAACGGTGGCGTCGCAGATTTCCCCTCTGCCGCCGGCACCCCAGGGGATGATCAGGATCGAGCACCCCCAGGGCATGATCATCATCGATCTCGATGTCGATTTCGCGGGTGGCAAGCAGGAGTTGCGCCGCGCCGCGCTGGTGCGCACTGCGCGACGCATCTTTGAAGGGTCCGTGTGCGTGCCCGAGCAGGTATGGTCGGGCGGCCGGCGCGCCGCGCAGCCCGACAAAGCCGTGGCGTAAGATTAAAGACAGGAAATGGACAGGATTAACAGGATTTACAAGATTAGATCAACACCAAGATCCGGAACGACAGTATCAATAAGATTCAAACTTGGAACTGTTTTGATTTTGCTTCGGTCTGTTAGTCCTGTCTATTTTTGCTCTTGATTTTGGTTCGGTCTAATCCTGTTAATCCTGTCCATTCTTGTTCTTGATTTTGGTTCGGTCTAATCCTGTAAATCCTGTCTATTAGTTTTTGACCTTCTGGTTTTCCTTGTTAATCCTGTCTATTAGTTTTTCATGAACGTCGCCGTCATCGGCGGTGGCTACGCCGGCATGGCGGCGGCCGTGACGCTCGCCGAACGGCGGGTGCCGGTGACGGTGTTCGAGGCCGCAAAAACCCTCGGCGGCCGCGCACGCCGCGTCGAGCATCGCGACACCGCCCTCGACAATGGTCTGCACATCCTGATCGGCGCCTACAGCGAAACCCTGCGCCTGATGCGCCTGGTGGGCGCGGACCCCGAGCGCGTTCTCCTGCGCCTGCCGTTCACCTGGCGGATGCACGAGCGCTTTTCGCTGCAAGCCGCGCGCCTGCCGGCGCCGCTGCACCTGCTCGCCGGCCTGGTCTCGGCGACGGGAGCGCCGCTGCACGAGCGGCTGTCCGCCGCGCGTTTCATCTGGCGCATGCGGCGGCAGGGCTACGCGCTGCCGCAGGACGAAACCGTCGCATCGCTGCTCGACCAGCACGCTCAAGGCTGGCGCACGACGCGGCTGCTGTGGCATCCGCTGTGCGTCTCCGCGCTCAACACGCCGCCCGCAGCGGCCTCGGCGCAGATATTTCTTAACGTCCTGCGCGACTGTCTCGACGCCGACCGCGCGGCGAGCGACCTGCTGTTGCCGCGGACCGACCTCTCCGCGCTGTTTCCCGATCCGGCCGCCGCCTATGTCGCTGCACAGGGCGGCGAAGTGCTGACCGGGCAACGCGTGACCGGGATCGACCAGGAAGCCGGTGGAACCGGGGGCACCTTCACGGTACGCCACGCCGGCGGCGAGCGCACTTTCAGTCACGTCGTCTGCGCCCTGCCGCCGTACCATGCGGGTGCGTTTCTTGTCGGCATCTCGGCGCTGGCCGAGGCGGCCGACACCATCGAGCATCTCGCCTATCAGCCCATTTATTCGGTCTATCTCTGCTATCCACGGCAGGTGCGGTTGCCCGCCCCCATGCTGGGATTCGAGAGCACGCTGCTGCAATGGGCGTTCGACCGTGGCGCGCTCGGCGGGCAACACGGCGTAATCGGCGCCGTCATCAGCGCTGGAGGCGCGCATCAGGACCTGCCACAGGACGAACTCGCCAGCCTCGTCCACCAGGAACTACAGCAGCAACTGGGGCCGCTGCCCGATCCGCTGTGGCATCGCGTAATAGCGGAAAAGCGCGCCACCTTTTCCTGCACGCCGGGCCTGAAGCGCCCGGAAACGCGCACGCCGCTGCGCAATTTTTTCCTCGCCGGGGATTACGTGGCGAGCGACTATCCCGCAACGCTCGAATCGGCGGTGCGCAGCGGAATCGCCGCTGCCCGCCTGATTCTGGAAAGGCGTGACTGATGAAGCGTGACATGGTAATGCGTGACATGGTGAATCGTGACATGATGAGGCGTGAGCACAGTAGTCGCAGAACTAGCTCGCCTTACCACGTCACGCAGTACCACGTCACGCAGTACCATGTCACGCTTTCGAGGCGTATGAGATCGTGTCGCCCTCTATAATGTCGAAAAGTACTTGCCGGGGAGAAAATGGCTGAGCGCGAAGTGATGGAGTACGACGTTGTCGTCGTGGGCGCCGGCCCCGCCGGGCTGGCCGCGGCGATCCGCCTGAAGCAGCTCGCCGCCGAGCAGCAGCACGAGATCAGCGTCTGCGTGCTGGAAAAAGGCTCGGAAGTCGGCGCGCACATCCTCTCCGGCGCGGTGATGGACCCGCGCTCGCTGAACGAACTCATTCCCGACTGGCAGCAGTTGAACGCCCCCCTCAATGCACCGGTCTCCGAAGACCGCTTTCTGTTCCTCACCGAGGGCGCCTCGTACCAGGTGCCGGACTTCATGCTGCCGGCCTGTTTCAGGAACCACGGCTACTACGTGGTGAGCCTGGGCAGCGTCTGCCGCTGGCTGGCGCAGCAGGCCGAAGGGCTGGGCGTCGAGATTTTTCCCGGCTTCGCGGCCGCCGCGGTGCTCTACCGCGAGGACGGCGCGGTGCGCGGCGTCGCCACCGGCGACATGGGCATCGGGCGCGACGGCAAGCCGACCGCCGGCCACCAGCCGGGCATGGATCTCCACGGCCGCTACACTTTCTTCGCCGAGGGCTGCCGTGGCCATCTCGGCAGGCAACTGCAGGAACGCTACCACTTGCGGGCGGGTGTCGATCCGCAGGTCTACGGCATCGGCCTGAAAGAGCTGTGGGAGATCAAGCCGGGACAACACCAGCAGGGGCTGGTCGTCCATAGCGCAGGCTGGCCGCTCGGGAACGACACCTACGGCGGATCGTTTCTCTATCACCTGGAAAACAACCAGGTCGCAATCGGCTTCGTCGTGGGACTCGGCTACAGCAATCCATACCTGAGCCCATACGAGGAGTTCCAGCGCTACAAGACCCACCCCTCCATCCGGGCTTTTCTCGATGGCGGCAAACGCGTTTCCTACGGCGCGCGGGCGATCGCCGCCGGCGGGCTGCAGTCCCTGCCCAAGCTCGTCTTCCCGGGCGGCTGCCTGGTCGGGGACGATGCGGGCTTTCTCAACGCCTCGCGCATCAAGGGCAGCCACGCAGCCATGAAGTCGGGCATGCTGGCGGCGGAAGCGGCATTTGCGGCGCTGCGCGCGGGCCGCTCGCACGACGAGCTCGGCAGCTACCCCGAAGCTTTCCGCGGCGGGTGGCTCCACGACGAGCTGCACCGGGCGCGTAATTTCAAGCCGTGGATGAGCAAGGGGCTCGCGCTCGGCACGCTGATGGTGGGGGTGGACCAGGTGGTGCTCGGCGGGCGGGCGCCGTGGACGTTGCACCACCACCACGCCGACCACGAGATGCTCGAGGCGAAATCGGAAGCGAAGCGGATAGAATATCCGAAGCCCGACGGCGTCATCAGCTTCGACCTCCTGTCCTCGGTCTTCATCTCCAACACCAATCATGCCGAGGACCAGCCGTGCCACCTGACGTTGAAAGACGCGGCGGTGCCGATCAAGGTCAACCTCGAACTCTACGACGCGCCGGAGAGCCGCTATTGCCCCGCCGGGGTCTACGAGATCGTGCGTGACGCCGACGGCAAGAATCCGCGTCTCCAGATCAACGCGCAAAACTGCGTGCACTGCAAGACTTGCGACATCAAGGATCCGACCCA
>CAZCGD010000361.1:0-9783 GCA_964498105.1 uncultured Streptomycetaceae bacterium | reverse complement strand
CAGGCCGAAATCACGGTGCGGGTCGCCCTCAACCGGGGTTCCGCCGCAGCGACGGTATGGACGTGCGACCTGTCGCATGACTACGTCACGATCAACGCGGAATACAGAACCTGAAAAACTGAGCCACAAAGGACACAAAGGACACGAAGGATCAATAAAACTGGGAAGTCCTTGTTCTTGCCTTCCTTTGTGACCTTCGTGTCCTTTGTGGTTTAAGATTTTGAACTTATGAGCGATGCCACGAAGCTGATCAAGCAGGCCGAAGCGCTGCTCGCGCGGCTGGAGCGGTTGCTGCCGCGGGAGGCGCCGCCGACGGACTGGGATGCCTCGATCGCCTTCCGCTGGCGCAAGAAAAACGGCAAAGGCCAGATCGAGCCGGTGCGGCACGTGCATCGTATCGCGTTGCGTGATCTGCGCGGCGTGGATATCCAGAAAGATCTGGTCGAACGCAACACGCGGCAGTTCGTGGAAGGCTATCCCGCCAACAACGTGCTGCTGACTGGAGCGCGCGGCACCGGCAAGTCTTCGCTCATCAAGGCGCTGCTCAACAAGTACGCGCCGCGCGGGCTGCGGCTGATCGAGGTAGAGAAGCAGGACCTGGTGGACCTGCCGGACATTGTGGACTGTATCGCCGACCGCCCCGAACGTTTCGTGCTGTATTGCGACGACCTTTCGTTCGAGGCCGACGAGCCGGGGTACAAGGCGCTGAAAGTGGTGCTCGACGGCTCGATCGCGGCCGCCAGCGAGAACTGCCTTATCTACGCCACCTCGAACCGGCGGCACCTGATGCCCGAATTCATGCAGGAAAACCTCGATTACAAACATGTCGGCGAGGAGATTCATCCGAGCGAGACCTCGGAGGAGAAGGCGTCGCTGTCCGAGCGCTTCGGGCTGTGGACAACGTTCTACCCCTTCGACCAGGAAGACTATCTCAAGATCGTCGCGGTCTGGCTGGAACACTTCAAGGTTCCGGGGGCCGGCGCAGAGACGGTGCAGCGGGCGGCCCTGCAATGGGCCCTGCAGCGCGGCTCGCGCAGCGGGCGCGTCGCGTGGCAGTTCGCGCGCGACTGGGCGGGCAGGGCACGGCTCAAGTCAGCCACGGATAAACACGGATGAAACCAAGATCAAGAAGACATCAGCCACGGAAACACGCGGAACCACACGGAAATTGAAACGCGCTCCGCTCCGCGGCTGAATCCCGCACTTGATTTCCAAAATGACCGCGAACAAGGTCCCCGCGAGCGCGGACTCATCATCCGTCACTCATCACGCTTCGCCGTCAAGGGTTGAGGTCGTCGCCGCCGTCATCCTGCACGGGGACGGCCGGTTTCTCCTCGGGCAGAGACCGGCGGGCAAGGTCTATGCAGGCTACTGGGAGTTTCCCGGCGGCAAGGTCGAACCGGGAGAGGCGCCGCTGGCGGCGGTGCAGCGCGAGCTGCACGAGGAACTCGGCATCACCGTCGAGCAAGCCTATCCCTGGCTTACCCGGGATTACGACTATGCCCACGCCGCCGTGCGGCTGCGGTTTTTTCGCGTGGCCAGATGGTCCGGAACGCTGCACGGGCGCGAAAATCAGCGTTTCTCCTGGCAGTCGCCCGACGCGATCAGCGTCGATCCCCTGTTGCCGGCGAACGCGCCCATTCTGCGCGCGCTGCGCCTGCCGCCAGCGTACGCCATCAGCAATGCCGCCGGACTGGGGGAGCGGGAGTTCCTGGCGCGGCTGGAACGCGCTCTCGCCGGGGGGCTAAAGCTGCTGCAGGTGCGCGAAAAGGAAATGACCGGCGGTGACTTGCTGCGTTTCTCGACCACCGTGGTGCGGCTCGCGCACGCCTGCGGCGCGCGCGTGCTGGTGAACGCCGATATCGAGCTGGCGCAGAAGGCCGGAGCCGACGGCGTCCACCTGACCTCGGCGCAACTCCGGCAGTTGAATCGCAGGCCGGCGCTCGATCTCGTCGGCGCCTCGTGTCACGATGCGAGTGAGCTGGCGCGCGCGCAAGCGCTCGGCGCGGATCTGGCCGTGCTCGGACCCGTGCTGCCGACGCCTTCACACCCCGGCGCAGCCGGCAGCGGGTGGGGGGCGTTCGCCACGCTGCTGAAGGATTGCCCATTGCCGGTGTATGCGCTCGGCGGGTTGCGGCCCGCCGATCTGGAGACGGCATGGCGGTGCGGCGCGCACGGCATCAGCATGATGCGGGCCGCTTGGCCGGACTGACTAACTTAGTTCCAAGTTCAAAGTTCCAAGTTCAATGTTTCCGGTTCGAGGTCTTGACCTGGAACCTGGAACCTGGAACCTGGAACTAGGAACCGGCACCACTGCCCGGCGCCGGTTCCTCGGGCTGGTCGTTCGACTCCGTGACCGGTACACGGTAATTTTCCGTTGCCCACGCGCCGAGGTCGATCAGCTTGCAGCGCTCCGAGCAGAACGGGCGGCAGGCGTTCTGCGACGTCCATTGCACGCTCTTGCCGCAGGTCGGGCAGGCGACGGAAGTTGGTTCGTGATTCATATTTCTTCGAATAAGGAATTTGTCGGACCGCGGTCCGACAAATTCCTAAAGATTGCAGAACGTGAGCTCGAATTCGACGTCGGCTTCGGCCGCCTTGGGCCGCTGTATGCCTTCCTGCGTCGTGAAGCGGATGTTCAGCGCGTACTTGTTGGCGCTGATCTCCGGCACGCATTGGTACTCGCGCTTCAGGCGTATGCGCAGCAACTGTGAGATGCGGCCGGCCATCATCTGCTGGTAGACGCCCTGATAGGCAACCTGCGACGTGGTTTTGCCGGACTCACGCAGCAACCGCAGCACGATGCCGATCGCGTCGCGTATCGGCAGGAACGGGGCCAGCCACTGCTGCAGGTCGTGGCGGTGCTGCTCCGGCCCCTGCTGCAGCCAGTAGTGGTACGACGGCAGGTCGAATTCGCAGACGCCGCCGGGTATGCTGGTGCGCTGGCGGATGCTCATCAGCCATTCGTTCTCGCGCAGTTCCTGCCCGATCTTGCCCGAAGCCTGGAACAGCCGCGAGGACGCCTGATCGATCTGCCACAGCACGTTGTCGAGGGCTTCCTCGGATACGTCGGGATTCTCGCGCAGGGCTTCGAGCGATTGCTTCTGGCGTTCCAGCTCCTGCAGCAGGTCGGACTTGAGGTCGGCCCGCCCCGACACTTCCAGCATCTCGAAGATCGACAACAGCGCCACGTGGTGCTCGTGCGCGTCGTTCTTGTGCAGGAAATAGTCGACCCGTTCGAACATGTCTTCGAGCCGCAGCAACGTGCGCACGCGCTCGCTCAGTGGATGCTCGTAGCCGATCACGTTATGGGGGGGTTCGCTCGCCATCCTGTTGGACCCGATTTTGCGGCTAAGTATTGACCAAAACCCGAGAAAAATAAAGGATTTACTGGGGGCCTGCCGGTGTGAATAACGCGCCCGGTCCGCTCACGCCGCGCGCGCCAGATCGAGGTACTGGGCGTGCAGTCGCGCGACCCGCCTCTGCAGCGCCGGGAGATCGCCGTCATTGGCAAGCACGTCGTCGGCATGCCGCAGGCGCTCGGCGCGCGGCAGTTGCGTCGCCATGATCTCGCGCACCTCCGCGGCCGACAGCCCGCTGCGGGCCATGGTGCGGCGGACCTGCTCTGCTTCCTCGCAGTCCACCACCAGCACGCGCTGGACCAGCTCGGCGCAGGCGCCCGTCTCCAGCAGCAGCGGAACGATCACGACCACGTACGGCTGCGCGGCCGCGGCGATGGCGGCGCGCGTGCGGGCGCGGATCAGCGGGTGGAGGATGGCCTCGAGCTTTTTCCTGGCGGCGGCATCGGCGAACACCAGTCGTCGCATCCGCGCGCGGTCGAGGCCGCCGTCGGCAGTGACGAATTCCGGGCCGAACTGCTGGCGGACCTGCTCGATCGCGGTGCCGCCCGGCGCGGTCAGCGCGCGCGAGATTTCGTCGGTGTCCACCACGCCCGCACCGAGCGCCCCGAACCGATCGGACGCGGCCGATTTTCCCGAGCCGATGCCGCCGGTGAGGCCGACGCAATAAGGCATGCTAGCAGCCTGTCGGACCTGGTGTGATCAACGGTGGGTGTGAACGCATGGGTAGTCGTTCTTGGCTATCGCGAAGCCGACAGGCTGAATAATTACGCCTTGTTTTCCTAACGACCAAACGCCATTCAGGATGACTGCAACCGCTCACAACCTGTCGTTCAATATAAGAGTTTGTCCGACCCAAGTCCGACAAACTCCTAGAACAGGTCGAGATAGCGCCTGTTGATCTGCTCGCCCCAGAACAGCGCTATCAGTCCGGCGACTGCGAGATAGGGACCGAACGGAATCGGCTTCTCGCGCGCGTGCTTCGCGAACACGATCAATGCGATCCCGATGGCGGCGCCGACCATGGAGGAGAACAGGATCACCAGCGGCAGCATTTTCCAGCCGAGCCAGGCGCCGATCGCCGCGAGCAGCTTGAAGTCGCCGTAGCCCATGCCTTCCTTTCCGGTCGCGAGCTTGTAGGCCTGGAACACCGACCATAGCGCGAGATAGCCCGCGGCCGCGCCGATGACGGCGGAGCGGAGGTCGGTGAAAGTGGCGACGGTGTTGAACAGCAGGCCAACCCATAGCAGCGGCAGCGTGATGCTGTCGGGGAGATAGAACGTGTCAAGATCGATGAAGGCGAGGGCGAGCATCGCCCAGGTGAAGATCAGCGCGCCGAACAGGGCGGAACTCAGCCCGTAGCGCCACGCGATAAAGCCGGCCAGTACGCCGGACGCGGCCTCGACGAGGGGGTAGCGCAGCGAGATCGGCTCGCGGCACTTGGCGCATCTCCCGAGCAGAACGAGATAGCTTGCGAGCGGGATGTTGTGGACCGCGGCAATCCGGTTGCCGCACTTCGGGCACGCCGAGCGCGGGGCGACGAGATCGTACTGTTCCGCCGGCGCGAGCGGCGTCCCGGCGAGCTCGGCGCATTCGGCGCGCCACTGCCGCTCCAGCATCTTCGGCAGGCGGTGGATAACGACGTTGAGGAAGCTGCCGACCAGCAGGCCGACGACCACCGCAACAACGACGAGAAATAACGGGTGCTGGTAGAAGGGAAGGTGAAACATCAAGGATTCAGGATTCGGGATGTGGGATTCAGGGTGCCAGCGGGCAGCAATTCGCCCTTCCTGAATCCTGGTTCCTGGCTCCTGAATCCCGCCATCAAACGACCTGGCCCATCTTGAAGATGGGCAGATACATCGCGATTACCATGCCGCCGATGAGGACGCCCAGCACCACCATGATCATGGGTTCCATCAGGCTCGACAGCGCCTCGACCGCATCGTCCACTTCCGCCTCGAAGAAATCGGCGACCTTGCTCAGCATAGCGTCGAGCGAGCCGGCCTCCTCGCCGATCGACACCATCTGGATCACCATGTTGGGGAAGACCGCTGTGCCCTGCATCGACGAGGTCAGGCTTGAACCGGTCGAAACCTCGGCCTGGATTTTCTTGGTGGCAACGTAGTACTCGTAATTGCCGGAGGCGCCGGCCACCGATTCCAGCGCCTCGACCAGCGGCACGCCGGCGGCGAACATGGTGGCAAGGGTGCGCGCCCAGCGCGCGATACACGAGATGCGCACCAGATGGCCAAATACCGGCAGCTTGAGCAACAGGCGATCCATGAAAATCTGCATCTTCAAGGAGCGCTTCCAGGTCCAGAAGAAGGCGTAGATCCCGGTGCCAATCCCGAGGCCGAGGGCGTACCAGTACTCGACGACGAAATCGGAGATCGCCATCACCACCAGCGTCGGCCCCGGCAGGTCGGCGCCGAAGTTGGCGAACACCTGCTTGAACGCCGGGATCACGAAGATCATGATTACCGCCGTGATGACGACCGCTACCACGATGATCGAAATCGGGTAGAACAGCGCGGCCTTGATCTTGCTCTTGATGGCGAGAATCTTTTCCTTGTAGGTCGCCAGGCGTTCGAGCAGCGAATCGAGAATACCGGCCTGCTCGCCGGCGCCGATCAGGTTGCAGAACAGCGCGTCGAAGTAGAGCGGGTGCTTCTCGAACGCCTGCTTCAGGCTCGACCCGGTCTCGACCTCGGTCTTGATGTCCATCAGCAGCCGGGCGACCGCCGCGTTGGTGTGGCCCTTGCCGACGATATCGAAGGACTGCAGCAGCGGCACGCCCGACTTCATCATGGTCGCGAGCTGGCGCGTGAACAGCGTGATGTCCTTGTCGGTGATCCTGCCGCCGCCGCTCAACTTCTGCTTCTTGATCTCGACGACCCGGATGCCCTGACGGCGCAAGGTGGCATTGACCTGCGCTTCACCGCTCGCCCGCATTTCGCCACGGACGGTCTTATTGCCCTTGTCTGTGCCGGTCCACGTGAAATTGAATTCCTTGATGTCCGGCTTTCTTGCCACTGCGGCTGCCGTTGCCATGTCCGACCCCCGATTGCCCTAATGAACCAACAGGTTAGGTGCGAGTGTTAACAAAATGATGCACGTCTTGGCCGGGTTTGTAAAGGGCAGTTTGCCATTCGCCCCCGGCCGGGGCGTCAGGGGGCCGCTGGCGGCAGGACCCTGACCGCTTTTACCACCCGATCGTGGGTCTGGACGATCTCCAGCGGGTGGCCGGCGATCTTGATGCTGGTGGCGGGCACCGGTATGTCCTGGAGGTGCTCGAGAATGAGGCCGTTCAGCGTCTTCGGCCCGTCCAGCGGGAAGTTGAAGCCGAGCTTGCGGTTCAGCTCCCGCAGCAGCGTCGCGCCCTCCACCAGGTAGCTGCCGTCGGACTGCTTGACGTAACCGCCAGCCTGCAGTGGCGACTGCGTGGTGAACTCGCCGATCAACTCCTCGAGGATGTCCTCCATCGTGACCAGCCCCATCAGCTCGCCGTATTCGTCCACCACCAGGCTCAAGCGGTCCTGCTGCTCCTGGAAGTTCTGGATCTGCGAGAACAGTGGCGTGCCGGCCGGCACGAAATACGCCTCGCGCATGTGCTCGCGCAGTTTTTCCCTGGTGAGCTCCCCGTTCTGCACGAGGTTGAGCACGCTCCGCACGCGCAGCGTGCCCAACACCTCGTCGCGATGGCCCTGGTAAACCAGCACGCGCCGGTGATGGGCGGTGGCGATTTGCTGCTTGATATCGTCGAGCGGCGCGTCGATATCTATTGCCTCGATGTGATTGCGCGGCACCATCACGTCGTCCACGGTGATCGCCTCGAGGTCGAACAGGTTGAGCAGGATGCTCTGGTGCTTTTGCGGCAGGTAGCTCGTCTCCAGCACCAGCGCGCGCAACTCCTCCACCGTCAGCTTCTGCTCGCCGTGGCCGGGCGCGGGCCTCAAGCGCATCAGGCCGAGCAGCGTCTGCACGAAAAGATTGACGAACCACACCACCGGCTGTGAGACGCGCAACAGAGGTGCGAGCACGTAGGCCGCCGGCAGTGCGATGCGCTCGGGATAGGTCGCGCCGAGGATCTTCGGCGTGATCTCGCTGAAGACCAGGATGACGAAGGCCGCCACCGTCGTCGCCACGAACAGCGACAGCTCGTTCTGGCCGAGGTAGCGCTCGGCGATCAGCCCTACCAGCAGCGCGGAAGCGGCGTTGACGAGATTGTTGCCGAGCAGGACCACGCCTAGAAATTTGTCGGTCTTTGCCAGCAGATCGGAAACGAGCCGGGCGCCGCGCACCCCGCTCTGGGTCAGGTGCTTCAAGCGGTAGCGGTTGAGCGCCATCATGCTGGTCTCTGAAATCGAGAAAAACGCAGACACGACGAGAAGGACGGCCAACGTCACGTAGAGCGTCGATAGGGAGATGTCTTCCACGGAAATAACCGGCTGGTGATGGGGGAAAATTCAGTATCGGAGCCGTTCTTGACCCTGTCAAGAACGGCTAAAGAAGAAGAACTTGGGATCAGGCGAAGAGCGGTAACGCGCTGCGCCCAGTTTCGCTTTTTATATAAGTAATTCTAGGCTCTGCCTAGAATTACTTCGAGGACGAATTTGCTGCCGATGTAGGCGAGCACCAGCATCAGGAAGCCGGTGAGCGTCCAGCGCACCGCCACGCGCCCGCGCCAGCCATAGACGTGCCGGCCGCCCAGGAGAGCCGCAAAGATGACCCACGACAGCACGCCGAACACTGTCTTGTGGTTGAAGCGCGCCGCGCGTCCGAACAGCTCCTCCGAGTACATCACGCCGCTCGCGAGCGTGAGGGTAAGCAGGATGAAGCCGGCCCAGATGATGCGGAACAGCAGCGTTTCCATCGCCAGCAGTGGCGGAAGTCCCTGCAGCGCCCGCGGCAGGTTGCCGTCGTGCAGGCGCCGCTCGAGCAGCGCCATCAGCGCGACGTGCAGCGAGGCGATCGTAAACAGGCTGTAGGCAAACATGGCGATCAGCAGATGGATCTTGAACGCCATCAACTCGGTGTTCGGCAGCGGCTTCAGTGATGGCACCAGCCCCGGCAGCAATGCCGCCGCGGCCGCCAACGGCAGCACCAGCGATTGCAGGCCGTCGAGGCGGTAGAAGAAATTGCCGAGCCAGTAGATCAGCACCGTCAGCCACAGGATCGTCGAGATCGCATTGCCGATGCCGAGGTGCAGCCCGTCTGGCGCGAACACCGCACGCGCAATGAGGAAGGTATGCAACCCGAGCGGTGCCAGCACCGCGTACTGGTCGAAAACTCTGAAGGAAGCGGTGGCCGGCGCAGCTGCGCCCGCGGCGCTCCAGCGCGTGCGCCAGAAGTAAAAGGCGAGCGCGGCGTAGAGCAGCGCGTTGATTAAATAAGGTAGAATTTCAGGCACTTTCCGAGTGTACACCAACCCCAACTTCTACCCGTGTTCGACCAACTGACAGGACGTCTCGCGCGCGTCATCAAGACGCTGCGCGGCGAGGCGCGGTTGACCGAGTCCAACGTCCAGGAAGCGCTGCGCGAAGTTCGCGTCGCGCTGCTGGAGGCCGACGTCGCGCTGCCGGTGGTGAAGAACTTCATCGACAACGTGCGCGCGAGGGCGCTCGGCCAGGATGTAATCGGCAGCCTCACGCCTGGCCAGGCGGCGGTGGGCGTGGTCTACCGCGAGCTGGTCGCGTTGATGGGCGAGAAGAACGACGCGCTCGACCTCGCCACCCAGCCGCCCGCGGTGATCCTGCTCGCGGGGCTGCAGGGCTCGGGCAAAACCACGACGGCCGGCAAGCTCGCGCGCTGGTTGAAGACCGAGCTCAAGAAGAAAGTGCTGCTCGCGAGCTGCGACGTCTACCGGCCGGCCGCGATCGAGCAACTCCGCGTGCTTGCCCAACAACTCGACGTGCCCGTGTACGCCGAGGAAGGTGGGAACCCCGTCGAAATCTGCGATCGCGCGGTTCGCCACGCCTTCGAGAAGGGACGCGATGTCGTGCTGCTGGACACGGCAGGGCGGCTGACGGTTGACGAGCCGCTGATGCGCGAGCTGGCGGAGATCAAGCGCCTCGTGCAGCCGCAGAACATTTTTCTCGTGTGCGACGCGATGATCGGCCAGGACGCGGTGCAGACCGCCAAGGCGTTCGACGATCGCCTCGACCTGAGCGGGGTCATCCTGACCAAGCTGGATGGCGATGCCCGCGGTGGTTCGGCGCTGTCGATCAAGGAGGTCATTGGCAAGCCCATCAAGTTCGTGGGCATGGGCGAGTCGCTCGACCGGCTGGAGGAGTTTCGGCCGGAGGGCATGGCCTCGCGCATCCTCGGAATGGGCGACATCGTGGGACTGGTCAAGGACTTCGAGGAGGTGGTCGAAGAGGAGAAGGCAACCGAGGACACGGTGCGGATGCTGCGGGGCAAG
>CAZCGD010000360.1:0-8190 GCA_964498105.1 uncultured Streptomycetaceae bacterium | reverse complement strand
CCCAGTCACGATCGCGGACGAGCTTTCTTTCCGCCGCTGCGAGGCTGGCCTTGTCGAACGCCTCTTCGGGCTGGTCGCGGAAGAGGGCGCGGTTGGCGGGCACGATGAGCCCGTGCAGGAAGCGGTTCACGCGCAGCGCTTGCGCGCTCCGCTCGAGCGTGAAGAGATAAGTCCCTTCCAGCGATTCAACGCCTTCCAATTGCGGATTCACGAGTCACGCCTCATCACGTCACGCTCCACCATGTCACGCCTCATCACGTCACGATTCATCAGTCACGCGTCATCAAGCTAATCAACAATGGCGCCCGAGGCGCGCACGATCGGGCCCCAGCGCCTGATTTCGGCGCTCATGAACGCATTGAACGCTTTCGGGTCCAGTTGATTGGGCTCGATGCCGTCGCCGCGCAGGCGCTCGCGCACGTCGGGCAGTTGCAGTATTCGCCGCACCTCGCCATTGAGCTTGCTCACGATCTCCGCGGGCATTCCGGGAGGGCCGGAAAGCGAGAACCAGACGGTGCCTACCACGTCGGTGTAGCCAAGCTCGCGATACGTCGGCAGATCAGGGTAGTTTGGCAGGCGCGATGCGGAACTGATCGCAAGCGCGCGTATCCGTCCCGCCCGGATCTGGGCGCTGGCGGTGGTGAGCGTGGTCGAGATCGCGTGTATATGGCCGGCGACGATGTCCACCACCGCGCCACTTGCGCCCCGGTACGGCACGTGCACGATCTCCATCCTGGCACTTTGCCTGAAGAGTTCTCCCATCAGGTGGCCCTGCGTGCCGTTTCCCGGCGAGCCGTAGATCAACGTGTGCGGATTCTTCCAGGCGAGGACGACGAACGACTTCAGGTCCTTTGCGGGCAGCGATGGATGCACTCCGAAAACAGCGGGCGGGCCGCCGAAAAGCGCAATATGGGTAAAGTCCCTGGCCGGATCGAAGGGCGGTTTGGCCGCGAGCGCGGGCGCGATCACGTGCGAGGCGACGCCGGAAACCACTAGCAGGTAGCCATCGGGTGCGCTCTTCGCAACCAGGTCCGACCCGAGCAGGCCGCCGGCGCCGGGTCGGTTCTCCACGATGAACGTCTGGCCGAGACTTTCGGTCAGCTTGCCGGAAACGATGCGCCCCAGCGTGTCCGCCGTGCCGCCCGGCGTGAACGGCACGACAATCCTCACCGTTTTCACCGGATACTGCTGCGCCCATGCCGGCGCCGCCAGCAGCAGCGCCGCGGCGCATAGCAATAACCGTGAATTGCGGATGCTGCGTATCAAGGGGATCGTGCCGGTCGACAAATCACGCTCGTTCATGTCACGCCCCACCCTGTCACGCTTCATCATGTCACGCACTACCATGTCACGCCTCACCAAGCCTCAATCGACCTTGACCCCCGACGCCTTGACCGCTTTCGCGTACTTGGCGATGTCGATGCGGGTCTGCGCGGTGTATTGCTCCGGCGTGTTGCCCACCGGGTCGATGCCGAGCGCGATGTAGCGGCTTACCGTGTCCGGGTGCTGCACCGCCTTCGCGATCGCCGCAGCGAGGCGGTTCACCACGGCTTTCGGCGTTTTCGCCGGCGCCAGCACGCCGATCGCGGGCGGGTAATCGTAGTCCTTGATGCCCGTGATCTCGGCGATGGTCGGCACGTCCGGCGCTTGTGCATTGCGTTTGATGGTGTTGACCGCGAGCAGCTTCAGGCGTCCGGCCTTGATGTGCGGGGCGATCGAGGGCAGCGCCGAGAACAGGAGCGAGACTTCGCCGCCGATCAGCGCGGGCACCGCCTGTCCCGTGCCCTTATACGGGATGTGCACGATGTCGAGCTTGAGCGGGGTCTTCAACGCTTCCATGCTGAGGTGGTGGACGCTTCCGATTCCCCCGGAACCGTAACGGAGCTGGCCCGGCTTCGCCTTCGCGAGCGCGATCAGCTCGGAGAGCGTATTGGCGGGGACCGTGGAGTGCGCCACCAGGAACTGTCCCGATGTGCCCATGAGGCTGACCGGGGCGAAATCCCGCAGCGTGTCGTAGGGCAGCTTGGCGTAGAGCGCCGGGTTGATCGCGGTCTGCGCGACGTCCGCAATCAGCAGGGTGTAGCCGTCGGGTGTCGCGTTGGCCACCAGCTCGCAGCCGCCGATGCCGCCCGCGCCGGGGCGGTTGTCCACGACCAGCTGCTGCCCCAGGATTTCGACCAGCCGCTGCGCCACGATGCGGGTCATGGTGTCCGGCAAGCCGCCGGCAGCGTACGGAACTACGGCCCTGATATTCCTGGTCGGGTAGGCCTGCGCGCCGGCGGAAGTGCAGCAGGCCAGCGCTGCAAACAGGAACAGAAACCGGAAGCTCGTGCGAACCATGTCATCATCCTTTGCCATTGCGTTTTGGTCGCGTATCCGCCAGTGGGGTACACGGCGGGAGCCATTATACGGGGAGCCGGTTGGAGTGAGGGATGAGGGTAGGGACTGTTCCGGGTTCCGGGTTCAAGGTTCAAGGTTCCAGGTTCAAGGTTTAATTTTGAACTTTGAACTTGGAACTTTGAACGAGGCATCCCCATCACCGATCCCAATGTTAGGATGGTTGCGTGGCACTGATCCCCTCGTTCGTCGCTCCGCCCAAAGGCGAACTGGTCCACCTGTTGCGCCTCGGGCGGTTCCTGATTCCCTACCGCTGGCGGATTGCGGCGGCGCTGTCCGCGTTGCTCGTCGCGGCCGGCTGCGTGCTCGTGCTCGGGCAGGGGCTGCGGCACGTGGTGGACGCCGGATTCGGCAGCGGGGATCCGCGCCTGCTCAATGCGGCGCTCGCCGCCATTGTCGCGGTCGCCGTCGTGCTCGCCGCGGCGACCTGGGTGCGCTTTTACCTGATGATGAGCGTAGGCGAGGCCATCATCGCGGACTTGCGCAAGAGCGTGTTCGCCCACGTGCTCACGCTCCCGCCCGGTTTCTACGATTCGGCCCGCACCGGCGAGATCGCCTCGCGGCTCACCAACGACAGCGAGCAGTTGCGGCAGGTGATCGGCTTCGGCTTCTCGATGCTGCTGAGGAACTCGCTCATGATGGCGGGGGCGCTGGTGATGCTGTTCCTGACCAGTGCCAAGCTCGCCGCGCTGATCGTGCTCGGCGTGCCGGCGACGCTCATACCCATATTGCTGATGGGACGGCGCGTGCGGGGCCTGTCGCGCGTCAACCAGGACCGCGTGGCGGATGTGTCCGCGCACATCGATGAGTCGCTCCACGAGATTCGCACGGTGCAGGCGTACGGGCACGAGGAGCGCACGCAGGAGCGTTTCGACGGCGCGACCGACGCAGCCTACGCCGCCGGCGCGCACCGCGTGCGGGTCAAGGCGTGGCTGATTTCGCTCGTGATGCTGATCGGATTCTGCGCGGTCGGCGTGATCCTGTGGATCGGGGGCCACGACGTCTTCGCCGGCCGCATGACGGCGGGCGAGCTCTCTGCCTTCGTGTTCTACGCAGCCGTGGTCGCGAGCGGGGCGGGGACGGTATCCGAGGTCTGGGGCGAGATCCAGCGTGGCGCCGGCGCGACCGAGCGGCTGACGGAGCTGCTCGACACGCCGCCGGCGCTGGTCGCGGTGGCGCCGGTCATCAAGCTCCCACCGCGCGCAGCGGGCACGATCCGCTTCGATGAGGTCGCGTTCGCCTATCCCGCGCGGCCGGAGATCACCGCGCTCGGGCCGGTGTCGTTCGCGGTCAATCCCGGCGAGCGCGTCGCGCTGGTCGGCCCGTCGGGCGCGGGCAAGTCCACCGTATTCGCACTGATCCTGCGCTTCTACGATCCGACCTCCGGCCGCATCCTGCTCGACGGCGCTGACCTCCGGCATTGCGACCCGCACGACGTGCGCCGCGCGGTCGCGCTGGTGCCGCAGGACCCGGTCATCTTCGCCGCGAGCGTCACCGAGAACGTGCGCTTTGGCCGGCCGGACGCCCCGTTTGAAGCGGTGCGCGAGGCCTGCGCCGCGGCGCACGCGCTGGAGTTTGTCGAGCGCCTGCCGCAGGGCTTCGACACCGACCTCGGCGAGCGCGGCGTCAAGATATCGGGCGGGCAGCGCCAGCGGATCTCGATCGCGCGCGCCATTCTCGCTGACCGGCCGCTGCTGCTGCTCGACGAGGCGACCAGCTCGCTCGACGCCGAGAGCGAGCGCCAGGTGGCGCAGGCGCTCGAGCGCCTCGCGCGCGGGCGCACCACGCTCGTTATCGCGCATCGGCTGGCGACGGTGCGTCACGCCGACCGCATCATCGTGCTCGATCGCGGCCGCATCCACGCCGTCGGCACGCACCAGGAACTGCTCCGCGCCAACGGCCTCTACGCGCACCTCGCCCGGCTCCAGTTTATCGCGGAGGGCGAGACTGCGTGAACCGCGGTACCCTTAGAGCGCCAAACAAAATGAATTCCCCTCCTGCCAGAGGAGGGGTGCCCGCGCTAGCGGGCGGGGTGGTGGGAGCAAGAGGTGCCCCCGTAACCACCCCGTCTGCTTCGCATCCACCCCTCCTTGAAAAGGAGGGGAGTACAGCAAGGCCGGTCATTTTGTTAGGTGCTCTTATAGTTTTGCGCGCAGCGGAAGTCATTGCATGCGTTGCGCTGGCAATAGGTACGGCGGGATGGAGCGTTACCATCGGCGCGCAAAACTATCCCGTTAGGGCGGTGCGCTTCCTGGTGCCCAATCCCCCGGGCGGCGGGACCGATCTCATCGCGCGCATCGTGGCGCACAAGGTCTCCGAAAAATGGGGCGCAAACCTCATCGTGGACAACCGGCCAGGCGCGGGCGGCATCATCGCGGTGGAGGTTGCGGCGCAGGCGGCGCCGGACGGCTATACGTTGCTGATGGGGCATTTCCCCCTCGCGATCAGCGTCATACTCGGCAAGGTCTCGGATCCGATCCGCGCGTTCGCGCCAGTGACCCTGCTCGGCACCACTCAAAACGTCCTCGTTGTGAATCCCGCGGTGCCGGCAAGATCGGTGAAAGAATTCATCGCGGTGGCCAGGGGAAAGCCGGGGCAACTGCGATATGGCACCGGGGGCGCCGGCACGGCGATGCACGTCTCGGCCGAGTTGTTTGGCCTGCTGGCGGGAGTCAGCATGACCCACATCCCGTACAAGGGCGCGGGTCCCGCCCTGGTGGACCTGATGAGTGGTGAGGTGCAGGCGAGCTTTCCGAGCGTGCCTGCTGCGGCCCCGCACATCAAGTCCGGCAAGATACGGGCATTGGGCGTGTCGGGCGCCACGCGCTCGCAGGTCGTTCCCGACCTGCCCACCATCGCCGAGCAGGGCCTGTCCGGTTACGTGGCGGTGCAATGGTACGGCGTCCTCGCGCCGCGCCCGACGCCGCGTGGCATCGTCGAGCGCCTCAACCGGGACTTCGCATGGGCGCTCGGCCAGCCGGACACCCGCTCGCGGCTGCTCGAAAGCGGTTACGATCTTCCATTGGACACCACGGAACAGGGATTCGGCCGCTTCCTCCAGAACGAGATCGCCAGGTGGGGCGATGTGGTCAGGAAGGCCGGCATCAAATCTGAATGATGAATGATGAATGATGAATGATGAATGATGAGTGATGAATCACTGATTTCAAGCGCATGCTGATCACCCGCGACCATTTCGTTCCACACGTTTCCACGGTGCCGGCCAACGCCGGTCAGCTGGTGGGCATCCACGTGCGCGAGAAGGTGCGGGCGCGCGGTCCCGGCGCAGCGGCGGGGCGCGTCGTGCTGTTCGTGCACGGCGTGTCGGTGCCGTCGGTGCCCGATTTCGATCTCGATTACAAGACTTACAACTGGATGGCGTACCTGGCGCGCGCGGGTTTCCGCGTCTACGCGATGGATCATACCGGTTACGGCGGTTCGCCCCGGCCGATGATGGACGACCCGTCGAACGTCAATCCGCAGCAGCAGGCCATCATCACGCCACGCCCGCTGCCGGGCGCGACAGCGCCGAACTATCCGTACCAGCTCAATACCATCCGCGACGACTGGGGCGAGATCGACACCGTGGTGGACTGGCTGCGCAAGTCAAACCGGGTCGGGCGTGTAAGCATCATCGGCTGGTCCGCCGGCGGACCGCGCGTCGGCGGTTACGTGGCGCAGCATCCGCGCAAGATCGAGCGCGTCATCCTCTACGCGCCGGGCCCGACCGTCGAGGGTCTGCGGATACCCGAGCGCACCGACGCGGGCTACCCGATGAACCTGCAGACGCGCGAGGACCTGGAGCAGAAGCGCTGGGACCCGGACGTGCGCTGCCCCGGCCAGCTCGAGCCCGGCATCCGCGACGTGGTGTGGAAGGCGATCATGCAATGGGATCGCGTCGGCGCGTCATGGGGCCCGGAAGGGGGCGTCATGCGCGTGCGCGCGGCGACACGCTTCGGCTGGACGCGCGCGCTGGCGGCAAAGGTGGCCGCGCCGGCTCTGGTCATGGCCGGAGAATACGACCGTCTCGAGGAGCGCCGCTCGGTCTACGAGCAGCTCGGTTCGAAGGATAAGGTGTTCATGAATGTCGCCTGCGCATCCCATTTCATGCTGTGGGAGAAGCAGCACACCGCGCTGCATGTCGCGTCGAAGGAGTGGCTGACCCACGGCTGGCTGAAGAACGTGCGGCGCGGGGAAATATTCGTCGATCCCGACGGCAATTTCCAGACCGGCGCCGCGGCCGTGCGGGCGAAGTAGCAGGACAAGAATCAGCCGCCGATGAACGCCGATGAACGCCGATCAATGTGAAACCCAAAGACATCTCCTGGCGGATGCACAAGACTGGACTGAAGCAAGAGCTGACAGGAGTGAGGACTACCATTTCTGAATTCAGCCAATCTTGTCAGTCCTGTTCTTTCTGAACTTTATTTTATCGGCGTTTATCGGCGTTTATCGGCGGCTCGTATTCTTACTTTTTTTGGGACAACGACGACTATGCGTGAACTGCTGCCTCAAGCTGAAAGGATCGCCGCGCTGCTCAAGGCGCGCAAAGAAACGATCGTGGTCGCCGAATCCGCCGCCGGCGGCCTGATGTCGGCGGCGCTGCTCGCCGTGCCGGGCGCGTCCGCCTATTTCATCGGCGGCGGAGCGCTCTACACCCGTCGGTCCATCCTCGCCCTGAAGGACACCCGGGAGGCGATGTTCTCCGGATTGCGCGGCGGTACCGAACCGTGGGCGCTGCTCCTGGCGCGGACCCTGCGCGAGCGTTGTGGAGCCGACTGGGGGCTGGGCGAAAGCGGCGCAGCCGGACCCACCGGCAACAAGTACGGCGACCCGTCCGGGCGCGTTGCCCTGGCGGTGACCGGGCGCATCGAGCGCACCTTCCTGATGGACACTGGCAGCGCCGACCGCGTCGCCAATATGTACGCCTTCGCGGCGGCGGGGCTTAAGTTGCTTACGGAGACCTTACAGGCAAAGGCGTGATGGGCGAAAATCCCGTCCCCCTCATTCATCACGCCTCATCCTTATCCGGTATGATTGAGACTTGGCGCAGTCAGTGTTTGCGCCCGCCGTTTCCATTCAATTCTTCCATCGGAGAACCAGCATGATTGCATCGCAATTTTTGCGCCGCTTTTTTTTGGCGCTGTTTCTGTCTCTGCTTGCCACCACCGGTTGCGCCCAGGACCGCGGCGCGAGCAAGGATTACGAGCCTGAAGTCGGCCAGTCCGGCAAGGATGTGGTGTGGGTGCCGACACCGCAGGCGCTGGTGGACAAAATGCTGGACCTCGGCAAGGTCACGGCGCGGGATCACGTGATCGATCTCGGCTCGGGCGACGGCCGCACCGTGATCACCGCCGCCAAGCGCGGCGCGCGCGCGACCGGCGTCGAGTACAACCCCGACATGGTCGAATTGTCCAAGCAAGCCGCGGCCAAGGCGGGCGTCGCCGACAAGGCGACCTTCATGAAAGCGGACTTGTTCGAAACCGATTTCTCGCAAGCCACGGTCATTACGATGTTCCTGCTGCACGACATCAACCTGAAACTGCGCCCGAAAATACTCGACCTGAAGCCCGGCACGCGCATCGTGTCGAACACGTTTACCATGGGCGAATGGAAGGACGACGAGACCGCGACCGTCGGGGAGAAAGACGGTTGCAGCTACTATTGCACCGCGCACCTGTGGATAGTGCCCGCCAAGGTCGCCGGCACGTGGCGTTTCGCGCAAGGCGAGTTGACGCTGAAACAGGAATTCCAGATGGTGCAGGGCACGCTCAAATCCGGCGCCAGCGCGCT
>CAZCGD010000359.1:0-4111 GCA_964498105.1 uncultured Streptomycetaceae bacterium | reverse complement strand
TCGGGCGTCGCCAGCATGACCCAGCACCTGCTGAGGAGCGGGGCCGAGGGCATGGATGAGAACGAAGTGGCGCGCCGGATGGCGGACGTCGGCGCGCAGCTTGGCGGGCGTTTCGACTTCGATCGCGCCGGGCTTTCCCTGCGCACGCTGTCCAGCGCCAGGGAGCGGCGCCAGGCGCTCGACGTGTTCGCGCGCCTGCTGCGCGCGCCGGCTTTCCCGGTGGAGGTGCTGGAGCGGGAGAAGGTGCGCCTCACCGGCGCCCTCAAGGAAGCCGACACCAAGCCCGACACCATCGTCTCCCGCACTTTCTATCGCCTGGCCTACGGCGATCATCCGTACGGGATGCGCAGCTCCGGCGAGGTGGAAACCGTGGCCAGAATCACGCGCGAAGACCTCGCCGCGTTTCACCGGCGCCACTATGCCGGGCGCTACGCCGTGGTGGCGCTCATCGGGGACGTCACGCGCGCCGAGGCGGAAGCGATCGCGGAACAGGTGACGCGTGGACTGCCCGGCGCCAGCGGCCAGGAACCGGCGTTGCCGCCGGTGACGGCGCTCGCCGCCGGCGAGACCCGCATGGTTGCGCACCACGCGTCCCAGGCGCATATCACCATCGGCGCGCCGGGCATCTCGCGCGGCGATCCTGATTACACCGCGCTCTACGTCGGCAACTTCGTGCTGGGCGGCGGCGGTTTCCAGTCAAGAATGACGGGGGAAGTCCGGCAGAAACGCGGGCTCGCCTATTCGGCCGCCAGCTATTTCCAACCCCTGCAGCGGGAAGGGCCGTTCATCATCAGCATGCAGACCCGGCGTGACCAGGCCGCGGAGGCGCTCGAGGTGGCGCGGGCGACGCTGGCGGAGTTCGTGAAGAACGGCCCGACCGCGGAGGAACTCGCCGCGGCCAAGCGCAACATCGTCAACGGCTTCCCGCTGCGCATCGACAGCAACCGCAAGATCCATGAATACCTCGCGCTGATCGGCTTCTACCGCCTGCCGCTCACGTACCTCGAGGATTTCGTGAAGGACGTCGAGCGCGTCACGCTCGCTGACATCCGTGACGCGTTCCAGCGCCGCATCCGGCCCGACCGCATGGTCACGGTGGTAGTCGCCGGCGACGCGGAAGCCAAGCAGAAACCTTAGCCACAGAGAGCACAGAGCAACACAGAGATGAATCGAACGAGTACCACCCCCATCCCAACCTTCCCCCTGAGGGGGAAGGAGGTCTTCATTTGCTCGCGGGCAAAATACTTCCCTCCCTCTCAGGGGGAGGGCTAGGGTGGGGGTGGTTATTCTCTGCGCCCCCTGTGTCTGAAGTTTTCCTGGTTCTGGCGTGACGAAAGGCCGGGTGCGCATCATCGGCGGCGCCTGGCGCAGCCGGCTGCTCTCGTTCCCGTCGCGCCAGGATCTGCGGCCGACGCCCGACCGGGTGCGCGAAACCCTCTTCAACTGGCTGGGCCAGGACCTCACCGGAAAGTCTTGTCTCGATCTCTTCGCGGGGAGCGGGGCCCTGGGTTTCGAAGCGGCATCCCGCGGCGCGCGGCGCGTGGTCATGGTGGAGAGCGACGCGGTGACCTGGCGCGCGCTCGCCGCGAGCCGCGACTCGCTCGCGGCCGCCTCGGTGGAACTCAAGAAAGGGGATGCGCTGGAATTCTTGCGTTCGGACGCGGGCATCTATGACGTCGTCTTTCTCGACCCGCCGTTCAAGGCCGATTACTGGCCGCGGCTCGCCCCGCTGCTGCCGCCGCGCCTCGCACCGGGCGCATTGGTCTATCATGAGAGCGCGGCGTCGCCCGACTTGCCGCCGGAATGGGAAATCTGGAGGCAGGGCCAGGCCGGGCAGGTGGGCTACCGGCTGCTGAAGCGGACATCGTCCTAGGAGTTATTCCATGAACCACAAAGCGATCTACCCCGGCACCTTCGATCCGATCACGCTCGGCCACGAGGACCTGATCCGGCGCGCGGCGCGGCTGTTCGACACGGTGATGGTGGCGGTGGCCGACTCGAGCGCCAAGCGGCCGTTCTTCACCCGCGACGAGCGCGTGGACATGGCGCGCCGGGTACTGAAGGGCATCCCCAACGTGGAGATCGTCGGCTTCTCAGGCCTGCTGATGAAATTCATCCGGCAGCAAAAAGCGCGGGTCGTGATCCGGGGCTTGCGCGCGGTATCGGACTTCGAGCATGAATTCCAGTTGGCCGGCATGAACCGCGGCATGTATCCCGATGTCGAAACCCTGTTCCTGACTCCCGGCGAGCAGTACATGTTCGTTTCCGCGACCATCGTGCGCGAGATCTCGATCCTCGGCGGCGACGTGAGGAAGTTCGTGCCACCGCTCGTCGCCCGGCGGCTGAAGGACAAGATCAAGCAACTCGGCGGAAAGTAACTGCAGGATTAGCCGCCGATGAACGCCGATAAATTCAAGACCAGAATGGACAGGATTAACAGGATTTACAAGATTCGTACCAGTGAACGTTTTGGTTATTGCTTTGTTGTAATCCTGTAAATCCTGTAAATCCTGTCTATTAGATTTTCAGATGGCGCTGATCATCACCGATGAGTGCATCAACTGCGACGTGTGCGAGCCGGAGTGCCCGAACGACGCGATCTCGCAGGGCGCGGAGATTTACGTCATCGACCCGCACAAGTGCACCGAGTGCATCGGTCACTTCCCCGACCCGCAGTGCGTGAAGGTGTGCCCGGTGGACTGCATACCGCTGGACCCGAACTTCGTGGAAACGAAGGAGGAGTTGCACGCGAAGTATCTCAGGCTGACGATGCAGAAGACGTGAATGGTAAATGGTGAATGGTGAATGGACTAGACCCCCGGTTTTCTCAATTCACTATTCACTATTCACTATTCACGCTTTTTGGCATTTGGGGCAGAAAAACGTCGAGCGCTGTCCCTGCCGGATTTCCCTGATTGGTGTACTGCAGCGCTGGCAAGGTTTGCCGGCGCGGTCGTAGACCAGGAACTGACTCTGGTAGTTGCCGGCCATCCCGTCGCTGCGCACGTAATCGCGCAGCGAGCTGCCGCCGGCACTGATCGCAAGTCCGAGCGTTTCCCGGATGCTCGCCACGAGGACGTTGCAACGCCCGCGGCTCAATCGCCGCGCGGCGGTGCGCGGCGATAGGCCGGCACGGAACAACGCCTCGTTCGCATAGATGTTTCCCACCCCGGCCACGACGTGACTATCCATCAGGACCTGCTTGATGGCTGCGCCGCGGGTGCGGGTGACGCGATGCAGCCATGCGCCGTCGAAGTCCGCGGACAACGGCTCGGGACCCATGCCCGCCAGGAGCTTGTTACCGAGCGCATCGCCGTTCTGCCACAAGACCAGCCCGAAGCGGCGCGGGTCGCGCAGCCGCACCACCGTGCCGTTCTCCAGGACGAGATCGAAATGATCGTGCCGTGCCGGCGGTGCGCCGTCCCGCACTACCCACAGCCGGCCCGACATCCCGAGGTGCAGGATCAGCGTGCCGGCGCCGCAATCGACCAGCAGGTACTTGCCCCGCCGCGCGAGGCCCCGAATGGTAGTGCCGGCGAGGAGTTGCGGCAGGCGCCGCGGTACCGGCTGGCGCATCCGCCGGTCGCGAACCACGGCGGCCCGGATGCGCTGGCCGACCAGCAACGGCTCCAGCCCGCGGCGCGTGGTTTCGACTTCAGGTAGTTCAGGCATGGAGGAGAGAACAGTTTTTATTTTTGAATGTTGAATTTTGAATGAGTGGGTTTTGTTTCTGAACTCAGCACTTAACATTCACCATCCAACATTGATCTACTTGGCCCCGGGCGGGGAGAGCAGGCGCTTCGCCGTGTCCGCGCGGAAGTGGTACTGCAATTTCTCGTCGGCCCGGGCGAGCACCAATTCAGGCTCCCGCGCGAGCAGGCCGAGGACCAGCTCTGAGCCGCCTTTCAATTGGATCCTGATTTCAGCCAGCGGCTTGCGCTTTCCCTGGGGCTCGACCCGCAGCGCCGCGGCGCGCCGCCACTCGTCCACCCAACGGACGAAGTCGTCCTGGCTCAAGTCCAATGCCGCCGGCGTTTGCCGCCAGTTTCCGTCGCGCTGTTCCACCGTGAAGGTCTTGAGCCCGAATCGAATCGGGACCTCGCCGGTACCG
>CAZCGD010000358.1:0-3415 GCA_964498105.1 uncultured Streptomycetaceae bacterium | reverse complement strand
GCGCATCGCCGGCGCCGGGCTGGACGTCTTCGAGAAGGAGCCGATCGACCCCGGCAATCCGCTGCTCAAACTGGACAACGTAGTGCTGTCGCCCCACAGCGCGGGCACCACCTGGGACACCTGGTTCCGCCGCGCCGAGTTTGCTTACCAGAACTTCCAGCGCGTATGGGCGGGTGAGCCGCCGCAGGGAGTCGCAACGGATTACGACATGTAGGACCGCGGCGCGGCAACTCGCTTCATTGCGGCTTGATGCCGGCCTGCTTTGCAATCTTGCCAAACCGCTCGATCCAGTCGGCGTAGCGTCTTGTAAGTTCTTCAGGGCTGCTCGGCGTGGGTTCGGATCCAGCATCGAGCATCTTCTCGCGGATGTCCGGCATGGCCAGGGTGCGGCGGATCGCGGCATTGAGGGAATCTACGATCTCACGGCGGATGCCCGCCGGCCCCATAATGCTGCGCCATGCCGGCATCTCGTAGCCCGGCAGCGCCGCCTCCGCTATCGTGGGCACCTCCGGAAATACCGCTGAGCGTGACGTACCGGTGACGGCGAGCGCACGCAACCTCGCCCGGTTGGCCACCGCAAGCGCCGAGGGCACGAAGAAATAGTCGATCCGGCCGGCGATCACGTCGATGATGGCTGTAGCACCGATCTTGTACTGGACCTCAACTGCTTTGATGCCGGCCATGCTGTTGAACAGCACGGCGCTCCAATAAGGTATCTGTCCGGCGCCGATCATTGCATAGGTCATCTTACCGGGCTGGGCCCGGGCAAGCGCAATGTATTCCTTCAGGTTTTTTGCCGGAACACTGGGGTGCACCAGCATGACGAACTGCGATGTCTCGAGCAGCGAAACCGGCGTGAAGTCGCGCAGCACGTCGTATGTTACCTGGGCATTGACGTAGCGTGCGCCCGCCATCGAGCCCCCGGCGAGAAGCAGCGTGTAGCCGTCGGGGGGCGATTTGAGCACGAATGTCTGACCGATCATCCCGCCGACTCCCGGCCGGTTGTCCGCGATGAATTGCTGGCCGAGCAGCTCGCCCAGCTTAGGCGCGATGAGCCGCGTGACGAAGTCGTCGCCCCCACCCGGCCCGGTCGCGACGACGATGCGGACCACCTTTTCCGGCCACTTTCCTGTTTGAGCGTGACCAGTGGGCGTTGCAAGGACGATAGCTGTCAAAGCGGCGAAGACGGCAACGGTGCGTTTCATAGCTTCCTCCTCAATCGGCCTTCACGTTCAGCTTCCGGATGATCCGCCCGTTCTTCTCCATCTCGGAACGGAGAAAGGCGTCGAACGCCTCGGGGCTCATGGGAGCCGGGGACAGCCCGAGCTTCGTCAGGACATCGCTTACTTCCGGCAGCTGCAGGGCCCGGCTGATCTCGGCAGCGAGACGCTGGATGGCGCTGCGCGGCGTCGCCGAGCGCACCACGGCGCCAAACCAGTTGGTGACGTCGATCCCGGGATACCCGGACTCCGCGATGGTCGGAACGTCCTTCAGCACGTCGGACCGCGCAGCCGAAGTCACCGCGATGGCGCGCAGCTTGCCGGTCGTGACGTGCGGCGCGAGCTCCGACACGTTCAACAGGACCATGCTGGCATGCCCGCCCAGCGTGGCCGTGATCGCGGGCGCCGAGCCGTTGTATGGCACGTTGACGATGTCGATGCCGGCGGCCTCCTTCAGCATCTCGGCGGCGATGCGCTGCTGGCCCACGATGCTGGCGGTCCCGTACATGATCTGGCCCGGTCGCGCGCGCGCGAGCGCGACGAGTTCCTTCAACCCCTTCGCCGGCAGCGATGGATGCACCGCGATCAGCATCGGCACCAGCGCGATCCGCGTTACGCCGGAAAAATCTGTCGCCGGATCGAACGGCAGTTTCGACCGCACGAAAGGATTGATCGTGAAACTCGGGGCCATCAACAGCAGCGCATGGCCATCCGCCGGCGCGCGCATTACCGCCTCCGCTCCGATGACCGTGTTGCCGCCCGGCCGGTTCTCGACCAGCACGCTCTGGCCGAAGGCGCGGGTGAGCGGGGGCGCCAGCGTGCGCCCGAGCAAGTCCACCGCCCCGCCCGGCGGAAACGGGGCGATGAGCCGCACCGACTTCGAGGGAAACTCCTGGGCGTTTGCGGCTGCCATGGCAAAGGCCGCGACCGGAGCCAGGATCAGCGCGCGCCAGCGTTCAACGCTCATCGAACTCCTCCTGCGTCATACCGACAAACGGGGCCGGGGTTAACTTTCCCGCGGTGTGATCTTCGCGCTTGCTGGAAATCTTACACTGACGCCAACTACCCTGTTCTTTCGCCTACCACCCGCTTCTTCGTCCAGCCCTGCTTCCAGGCCGGCAGCTCCTTGCCGTCGATCAGGATGAAGGCGATGCGGCACGGCTTGTCGCCTTTGTTGACCCACGCGTGGTTGGTGCCCTGCTGGACCAGCACGTCGCCGGCCTTCACATGCACCTCGGTATCGTCGAGCAGCATGTCGATCTCGCCTTCGAGAATCAGCGCATAGTCGATGCTTCGGGTGCGGTGGGTGTTCATGTGGCGGGCGTAGCCCTGCGTCGCCGGATCGATGCCCATCTCGACCAGCATCTTGTGGTGGTCGACCGGCTGCGGGACGCCCGTGACCGGCGCGAAGTCGACGATGCGGAAGATCGTGCCGTTCGGCCGTGGCGGCACGCCGATCTTGGTGTCGGCGCGGTCGTTGCTGCCGTTCATGTCCACGGGCATTTCGTCCGTGACCCAGAGCATAGTGAGCACGTTGCCGCCCGCGCTGCGCTGGCGCATGTGCGGCGACGCGCCGTCCATCAGCACCACCGCTTTGCCGCTGGCGTCGTGTCCGGTGACGATACGTCTCGTAGGCTTCTTTTCCATCAGGGTTTCCTTTCGTGGGTCGAGTTCCTCATCCCTCATCCCTCATCCCTCAAAGGGCCGGCATTACTTCCCGTGCGAAGAGTTCCATCGAGCGCAGGACACGCGCCTGCTCGAGCTCGCCGAACCAGAAACTGCAGTTGAAATGCGAGATGCCTACGAGCTCCCGGACGCGCCTGATCTGGCGGATGCACGTGTCCGGCGTTCCAATAACCAGGTAGCGCTCCAGAAGGTCGTCGATGTCCGGCTCGGTTTTTGCCGGCACCGGAATGGCGTTGCCGTTTTCCACCCGTTCGTAGTTGTTGCGCAGGGAGAGCGTCACCCGCATGTTCCAGCGGGCCTGCTCGGCGGCCTCGCGCGCATCGGCCTGATCCTTTGTCACGTACACCGCCCGCTGCACGCCGACGAGCGGCCGCTGCGCCGGTTTCGTCTCGGCAAACATGCGCGTCAGGTGCTGTCCGAACTCGGCGAGCCGCTCGATCGGGACGCCGAACCCGCCGGTCAACACGTTGAAGCCGCGGCGCACCGCCCATTCCAGCGCATACTGGCTC
>CAZCGD010000357.1:0-6642 GCA_964498105.1 uncultured Streptomycetaceae bacterium | reverse complement strand
CGGCGCAACAGTGACTGGTGAGTCGGAGTGCAACGATATTGTAGGAATGCCGTTGGAGGGTAAGATAGTTTTCAGAGTTGCCGGGCGGAGCAGGTGCTGCGGCCGGCTTTCAACAAAGGGGGGAGTCATCATGAAAAATCCGAAGAAACTGGTTTCATTCGCGGTCGCGGCCGCGTTGGCTGGATTGGCATCGAGTGCGGTGGCAGGAGGCTTCGCCATTGGCACGCAGAGCGGCAGCGGCACGGGTAACGCCTTCGCGGGCGGCGCGGCCGGTGCCGATGACGCGAGCGTGGCGTGGTTCAATCCGGCCGCGATGACGCTGATTCCCGGCAAGCAGGTGGCGGGCGCGCTGCACGCGATCAAGCCATCATTCAAGTTCCAGAACAACGGCTCGACGTCTCCTGCGGGAACGGGTGACGGGGGCGACGGGGGCGACTGGGCGTTCATTCCGAACGCGTTCTACACCATGGCCATCAATCCAAATTGGAGCTTCGGGCTGGCGCTCAACGTGCCGTTCGGCCTCAAGACCGATTACGACAACGGCTGGCGCGGTCAGTTTACGGCCCTCAAGTCCGAGATAAAGACCGTCAACATCAATCCTTCCATCGCTTACAAGATAAGCGACATGGTCTCGATCGGCGCTGGCGTGAGCGTGCAAAAAATCGATGCCACGCTGTCGGCCTTCACCGGCGCGGCAGGGGGAGTCCTGCTACTCAATGCCGATGACACCGGCTATGGCTATAACGCAGGGCTGATGATCCAGGCGGCGCCCGGCACGCGCATCGGCGCGCATTACCGTTCCGCCATCAAGTATGATCTTGAAGGCACGGCGGTTTTCGATGGACCTGCCGCCCCGCTGCTCGGCAGCGGCGTCAAGGCGGACCTGAAGGTGCCCGACAGCTTCTCCGCGAGCATCTTTCAGACGCTGGGCCCGAATTGGGAACTGATGGCTGACGCCACCTGGACCGGGTGGAGCTCGGTGCAGCAGCTGCAGATCATCCGTACCTCGGCAACCGGCGCGGGCGCGGCGGCGGGCTCGACGCTCACCACGCTGCAGTTCAATTGGGAAGACACGTGGCGCTATTCGATCGGAGCGAACTACAAGATGAATCCCCAGACCAAGCTCCGCGTCGGCGTGGCGCTCGATAAAACGCCCACCAACGATACGGATCGCACCGCGCGCCTGCCGGACCAGGACCGCACCTGGCTCGCGTTCGGCGTCCAGTACAGGCCTTCGAAGACGGGCATACTGGACTTCGGCTACGCTCACGAATTCATCAAGGACGCGAACGTCAACTATTCCCAAGGCGCGGGGGGCCAGTTGACTGGCACCTTCAAGGACAAGGCGGACATCTTCTCTGTCCAGTACTCCCACTCGTTCTGACAACACGG
The DNA here is from genome assembly GCA_964498105.1 of uncultured Streptomycetaceae bacterium. GTDB lineage: Bacteria > Pseudomonadota > Gammaproteobacteria > Burkholderiales > SG8-41 > SG8-41. The sequence continues at coordinate 5,250 of CAZCGD010000357.1, read as the reverse complement.
GCAGCAGCAAAAAGCCGGGCAAACGCGCCCGGCTTTTTTTGTTTCCCGCCAGCCTGTCGGACCTGGTGTCATGATCGGTCGGAGCGAACGCAGGGGTAGTCGCTCCTGGATACCGCCGAGCCGACAGGCTGAAATTGAGTATTTATTTTCCCGTAACCGTCATTCAAGTTGTAGAGCCGGTAACAAAATGAGTGGTCGCGGAGCAAGCGAACCACCCCCACCCTAGCCCTCCCCCTGAGGGGGAGGGAATGTTTTTCCTCTCGGGGAAAAGAGCTCTCCTTCCCCCTCAGGGGGAAGGTTGGGATGGGGGTGGTTTCACCAGTCGTTATTTTGTTAGGCGACTTTAGAACCTGTCCTTCAATTTAACAGCTAGAACGCATGCTAAAATCGTTGTTCCTATCGAGGTGGTGAGATGCCTGCCGCTTCCCCCTTTGTCGTGCGCAAGGCCGCCGTGCTCGGCGCCGGCGTGATGGGCGCGCAGATTGCCGCGCACCTCGCCAATTCGAACGTCGCCGTCGTCCTCTACGAGCTTCCCGCGAAGGAAGGCGACCCCAACGGCAACGTGCTGAAGGCGATCGAAAACCTCAAAAAGCTCGAGCCAAGTCCGCTTTCAACGAGATCGAAAGCGGACTTTATTCAACCCGCAAACTACGGACAGCACCTCGAGCAGTTAAGGGAATGCGAAATCGTCATCGAAGCCATTTCAGAAAGGCTGGACTGGAAGGCCGATCTCTACCAAAAAGTGGCCCCCTATATCGGCGAGCATGCCATTTTCGCCAGCAACACCTCCGGCCTTTCGATCAATAAACTTTCAGAATCGTTTCCGGAGCAGCTCCGGAAAAGATTCTGCGGGGTGCACTTTTTCAATCCGCCGCGCTACATGCACCTGGTCGAGCTGATTCCCGCGGCTGCCACGGACGCGGCCATCCTCGACGATCTCGAGAAGTTCCTCGTCACCACGCTCGGCAAGGGCGTGATCCGCGCCAAGGACACGCCCAACTTCATCGCCAACCGCGTCGGCGTGTTTTCCATGCTGGCGACGGTGCATCACGCCGAGCGGCTCGGCATCGGCTTCGACGTGGTGGACGCCCTCACCGGCGCGCTGATCGGGCGCCCGCGCAGCGCGACCTTCCGGACCGCCGACGTGGTCGGGCTCGATACCTTCGCGCACGTCGTCAACACCATGAAGGAGACGCTGCCGCGGGATCCGTGGCACCGCTACTACGATGTGCCGGCCTGGCTGAAGCAACTGATCGAGCAGGGGGCGCTGGGGCAGAAGACGCGGCGCGGGGTCTACCAGAAGATCGGCAACGACATCCACGTGCTCGATCTGAAGACGAAGAACTACCGGCCGTCGGACGGCAAGGCGGACGAGGGCGTGGTTGAAATTCTCAAGAACAAGGACGTCGCGGCGCGCTTCGAACAGCTGCACGCCTCGAGTCACCCGCAGGCGCAGTTCCTGTGGGCCATCTACCGCGATGCTTTCCACTACTGCGCCGTGAACCTGGCGGAGATTGCCGACAACGCTCGCGACCTCGATTTCGCCATCCGCTGGGGCTTCGGCTGGGAGCAGGGGCCGTTCGAGATCTGGCAGGCCGCAGGCTGGCACACGCTTGCCAAGTGGATCGCCGCGGATATCGCGGCCGGGAAGGGCATGACCAACACGCCGCTGCCGGCCTGGGCGATGGAATCGAGCCGCACCGGCGTGCACGGCGCGCAGGGCTCGTTCGCGCCCTCAGCCAGGGCATACAAGGCGCGTTCCGTGCTGCCGGTTTACCGCCGCCAGCCGTTCCCCGACCGCCTGCTGGGAGAGCCGGTCAAGTACGGCTCGACTATCTTCGAAACCGACGCGGTGCGCTGCTGGCACACCGGCGACGACATCGCGATCGTCAGCTTCAAGAGCCGCATGCACGCCATCAGCGACGACGTGCTGGACGGCGTCGGGCAGGCGCTGGAGGAGGCCGAGCGCAACTACATGGGCCTCGTTGTCTGGCAAACCGAGCCGCCGTTCTCGGTTGGCGCGAACCTCAAGAAGACGCCGGCGGGCGGCGCGAGGCCGTCCCGGCCGTCGGCGTTGGGCCGGCTGTTCCGGCAGGTCCGGCGGGAGGCGGAATCACTGGCGCTGAAGGCGGCACGGCAGATCGGCGTCGCCGACCAGTTGATGGCGGGAAAGCTCGCCGAAGTGGAGAAGCTGGTCGAGCAGTTCCAGGACACGACGCAGGCGCTGAAGTTTTCCATGGTGCCGACGGTGGCGGCGGTGGACGGGCTGGCGCTGGGCGGTGGCTGCGAGTTCATCATGCACTGCGACCGCGCGGTGGCGACGCTCGAGAGCTACATCGGGCTGGTGGAGGCCGGCGTCGGCCTGCTGCCGGCAGGCGGCGGCTGCAAGGAATTTGCGATGCGCGCGGCGGCGGACGCCAAGGGCGGGGATCTGTCGCCGTTCCTGCAGAAGTACTTCAAGGCGGTAGCGATGGCGGAAGTCGGGCGCAGCGCCGAGCACGCCCGGGAACTTGGCTACCTGCGGCCGACCGACCGCGTCGTGGCGAACCGTTTCGAGCTGCTCGAGATCGCCAAGGCGGAACTGCGGTCGCTGGCCTCGGCGTACCGGCCGCCGCTGCGGCAGATCGCGATACCGGCCGCGGGCCGCAGCGCGATCGCGACCATCCGCGCCTTCATGGAAAACCTGCTGGCCGGCGGGCACATCTCGGAGCACGATTACCTGATCGGCCACAAGGTCGCGATCGTCATGTGCGGCGGAGAAATCGAGGGCGGCAGCCTGGTGGACGAGCAGTGGTACCTCGACCTCGAGCGCAAGCATTTCATGGAACTCATTGCCACCGAGAAGACGCAGGCACGGATAGAGCACACGCTGAAGACCGGCAAGCCGCTCAGGAATTAAGGCAAAAGGCAAAAGGATGAAGGCAAAAGGGAAAAGCAGGGTTTTGATACCGGGCTACTCTTGCCTTTTGCCTTTTTCCTTTTGCCTTGATCAGGAGAACCGTCATGGCTAAGCAGACCCAGGAAGCATACATAGTCGCAGCCGTGCGCACGCCAGTAGGCAAGGCGCCGCGCGGCATGTTCAAGAACGTGCGGCCCGACGACCTGCTGGCGCACGCGCTGAAGAGCGCGCTCGCGAAGTGCCACGGGCTCGACCCCGCGGCCATCGAGGACGTGATCGTCGGCTGCGCCATGCCGGAAGCGGAGCAGGGCATGAACGTCGCGCGCATTGGGCTCCTGCTGGCGGGCATTCCGAATACCGTGTCGGGCATGACCATCAACCGCTTCTGTTCCTCGGGCACGCAGGCGGTGGCGCTGGCCGCGGACCGCATCCGCCTGGGTGAGGCGGACGTGATGGTAGCCGCCGGCACCGAGAGCATGAGCATGGTGCCGTTGGGCGGCAACAAGCCGTCCTTCAGCCCGGCGATCTTCGAGAACAACGAGAACATCGCGATCGCCTACGGCATGGGCATTACGGCGGAGAAAGTGGCCGCGCAGTGGAAGGTCAGCCGCGAGGAGCAGGATCTCTTCGCCGCGGAAAGCCACCGCCGCGCCATCCGCGCCACCGACAGCGGTGAATTCAAGGACGAGGTGACCCCCTATCCGTTGAGCGAGCGGCTTCCCGACCTGGCGACACGCGAAGTGCGGGTCAAGTCGCGCGAAGTTGTGCACGACGAAGGGCCGCGCCGCGACACTTCGCCGGAGGCGCTGGCGAAACTCAAGCCGGCATTCGCCGCACAAGGCAGCATCACGGCGGGGAACAGCTCGCAGACTTCCGACGGCGCCGGGGCGGTCGTGCTGATGAGCGAGGCCGCGCTGTTGCGCTTCAACCTGAGGCCACTTGGACGCTTCGTGGGCTACGCGGTGGCGGGTGTGCCGCCGGACATCATGGGGATCGGGCCGGTGAAGGCGATCCCGAAGGTGCTGAAGCAGGCCGGGCTCAAGCAGGATGACATCGAATGGATCGAATTGAACGAGGCATTCGCGGCGCAATCGCTGGCGGTGATCAAGGAGCTCGGGCTTGACCGCGCGCGGGTCAACCCGCTGGGCGGCGCGATTGCCCTCGGGCACCCGCTCGGCGCGACCGGCGCGATCCGCGTCGCCACGCTGATGCACGGGCTGCGCCGCCACCGCATGAAGTACGGCATGGTCACCATGTGTATCGGCACGGGCATGGGGGCGGCGGGCGTGTTTGAGGCTCTGTGAGCCGGTAACACGCCGCCCGAGGGATGAGGGATGAGGGATGAGGAAGTAAGGCAGAAGACCAAGAAGTCGAATCACGAATCACGATTCACGATTCACGCAGTTCCAGCCGCGAACAAGGAGAGGAACATGAGATCCGTCCTGACTGGGTTACTCGCAGGAGCTTGCCTGTCGCTGGGCCCGTCGTTCGCGGCGGAGGTGGAAGGCGTGAAGCTGGCCGATAAGGTGCAGCTCGGCAGCTCCGAGCTGACACTGAACGGCGCCGGCGTGCGCACGCGCGTGTTTTTCAAGGTTTACGTGGGCGCGCTTTATCTGCAGAAGAAGGCGAACGCGACGGATGCCGTGCTTGCCGATGCCGGCCCGAAGCGGATCGCGATGCATGTGCTGCGCGATCTCACCGCGGAGCAGCTGTTTTCCGCGCTCAAGGACGGCCTCGGCAACAACCACTCACCGGAGCAGCTCGCCAAGCTGGAGCCGCAGGTGAAGCAGCTGGAGGACATTTTCATTGCGGTCAAGGCCGCGAAAAACGGGGACGTGATCCTGCTCGACTACCTGCCGGGAGCAGGCACGCGCGTCACGGTGCGCGGGGACGACAAGGGCACGATACCCGGCGAGGAATTCAATCGCGCGCTGCTGCGGATCTGGCTCGGGAACCAGCCGGTGGACGCATCGTTGAAGAAGGCAATGCTTGGTGGTTAGTAAAGCGTGACATGATGAACCGTGACATGGTGAGGCGTGAACCACTACTGGATTGTTGATCAAGCACGCAGTATCAGGTCACGCACTATCACGTCACGCAGTACCACGTCACGCTGTTCCTGAATCTGCTCGGATCGGGCGCTGCCGAAGATCTACATGTTGGGGTAATTCGGCCCGCCGCCGCCCTCGGGCGCGACCCACACAATGTTTTGGGTCGGATCCTTGATGTCGCAAGTCTTGCAGTGCACGCAGTTTTGCGCGTTGATCTGGAGACGCGGATTCTTGCCGTCGGCGTCACGCACGATCTCGTAGACCCCGGCGGGGCAATAGCGGCTCTCCGGCGCGTCGTAG
>CAZCGD010000356.1:0-6925 GCA_964498105.1 uncultured Streptomycetaceae bacterium | reverse complement strand
CCGGCCGTGCCGGCGTTCACCGTGAAGCACAACATGCAAGGCGTGAGCGTGGGCCCGTTCCTCAAGGACCTCGCGGACAACGACATGCTCGAGGGCAAGGGCAACGTGATCCTTGACGTGACCACGCAGGGGAACACCGTGAGCGCGCTGAAGAAGGCGCTCAACGGCATTGCCGACGTGAAGCTGGCCGACGGCTCGGTGAAAGGCATCGATATCGCCGGCTCGGTGCGCGATGCCAGGGCAAAGTTCGGCGCGCCGCGCGGTGAGCAGACGCAGGCGGCCGACAAGGGCCAGAAGACCGATTTTTCCGAGCTCACGGCGACGTTCAGGATCGCCAATGGCGTCGCGCGCAACAACGACCTGTCATTGAAGTCGCCGCTGCTGCGGGTGGGCGGCGAGGGCGAGATCAACATCGGCACGGACAGCCTCGACTATCTGGTCAAGGCGTCGATCGTCGGCACCAGCAAGGGGCAGGGCGGGCGCGACACCGACGACCTGCGCGGCGTCACCGTGCCGGTGCGGGTTTCCGGCCCGCTTACGGCGCCGTCGTACAAGCTCGATTTCGGCGCGACAGTGAAGGACACGGCGAAGCAGGCGATCACCGACCAGTTGCAGCGGCGGCTCGGCGGCGGGGCAGGCAAGGACGGCGCCGCGCCGGAAGGGGCAAAACCCGGCGGCAGCGCGCGGGACGCGTTGAAGGGGCTGTTCGGCCGCTGAATCGTTTTCTTAGCCGCCGATGGACGCCGATGAACGCCGATAGAAAAAATGCTGCGCAGAAAGGGAAAGAGGGTCAGAGTGACTTTTCCGCGGACTGAAACTGCAACCCTGACACTGTTTATTCTGCCTCGTTCTGATCGGCGTTCATCGGCGTTCATCGGCGGCTGATATGCCTAGCTTCGCAGCGAAGCTGATCGCCTGGCAGAAAGACTACGGCCGCCACGACCTGCCGTGGCAGGGCACGCGCGACCCGTACTTGATCTGGGTGTCCGAGATCATGCTGCAGCAGACCCAGGTCACGACCGTCATTCCCTACTACCTTCGTTTTCTCGCGCGCTTTTCCGACGTGGCGGCGCTCGCCGCCGCGCCGCTCGACGAGGTGCTCCGGCTATGGAGCGGGCTCGGCTACTATTCGCGCGCGCGCAATCTGCACCGCGCCGCGCAGGCGATCGTCGGCGAGCACGGCGGGAAATTTCCACGGCGCTTCGAGGCAGTGGCGGCGCTGCCGGGGGTGGGGCGATCCACCGCAGCGGCCATCTGCGTGTTCGCTTTCGGCCAGCGCCACGCGATTCTCGACGGCAACGTGAAGCGCGTGCTGGCGCGGCTGCGGGGGATCAAGGGCTATGCGGGCGAGAAGAAAGTCGCCGACCTGCTGTGGCAGGAGGCCGGGCGCCTGCTGCCGCGGAGCAATCCGGAGGCCTATACCCAGGGCTTGATGGACCTCGGGGCGATGGTATGCACGCGGACGAAGCCGCACTGCACGGCATGCCCGGCGCGCGGCGCCTGCGTGGCATTCAAGCGCGGCTGGGTCGGGGAGCTGCCCGCGCCGCGGCCGCGCAAGCGGCTCCCGCAGAGGCGCACAGTCATGCTGGTACTGGTGCGCGCCGGCGAGATCCTGCTGGAAAAGCGTCCCCCATCCGGGATCTGGGGCGGCCTGTGGTGCCTGCCGGAGGCGGCGCAGAAGTCCGACCTTGAGTCATCCTGTCTCAAGCGCTTCGGCGCGCACGTCGTCGAGGTCGAGCCGCTGCCGACGATCGCGCACGGCTTTACGCATTTCAAGCTGGACATTCACCCGCTGCGCCTGCGGGTATCGGCGCTGACGCCGCAGGCGGCGGAGCCGGGGGTGATATGGCTGTCGATGGAGGAGGCGCTCGGCGCGGCGATACCGGCGCCCGTGCGGCGAATTCTCGCCGCACTCTAGATAAGGCGTGACATGGTACTGCGTGACATGAAACAGCGTGACATGGTAGTGCGTGACATGGTGCAGCGTGAAAGGTAACGGGTGTCGGCAGTCTCAACACGCCTCATCACGTCACGCAGTATCACGTCACGAATCATCACGTCACGCTCCATCATGTCACGCTTCACCAAAGATCAGCGCGGCCGCCGGCGGCGCGGATTCTCTCCGCGCGCGCCTGGACGTAACGCTGGAAGCTCGGCTCGCTGCGGTACGCGCCGCTGGCGACGTAATCGAGGCTGGAGGCGAGATGGAACGGCCTGAGGTACGCTTCGACGCGGAAGGCCTCCCGTCCATTGACGTCGAACAATACGATGGTCGGCGCGTACGCGACCTTGAGCTCCCGTGCCCACAGTTCGGCGGTCGTCGGCTTGCCCAGCGGCGTGACCAGTTCTTCAGCGCCAAACAGTTCGAGCCGCGCCACGTCGAATCGGGTTAGCAGCGACAGAACCGACGGCTCCTTGAATCCCGACCGGTGCAGCTCGTCGCACGCCGCGCATTGTTTCTGCTCGAACAGCACGACCAGCGGCCGCGTGGTGAGCCCCGGCTTGCGGTCGAGGTTGAGCGGCGGCTTGAGGAAGAACGGCTGGTCGTTCAACCTGCCGCTCGCCGCCTCGCGCGTGTTTTTTCGCAGGTAGTCCGCGAAGGCGGTGCTGCTTTCGTGCCGGCCCGCGACGTAGTCGAGCGCGGCGTGCAGCCGGTGCGGTGGGTAATACCCGTTAACGCGCAGCGCGACCCGCCCCTTTTCGTCGAAGAACAGCAGCGTGGGAGTGAACTGGACCTTGAGGAAGGCGGCGAATGCCTTCTCGGTCATGACCTTGCCGTCCATCCAGGTGACTTCGCGGTCGCCCCAGATGTTGATGGCCACGGCGTTGAAATGACGCCGCGTCTTGTCGGCCAGTTCCTTCTGGCTGAAGTTGACCCGCATCAACTCGCGGCAATAGGGGCAGCCGTCCTGGCCGAAGTACACCAGGAGTCGCCGGCCTCCCTGCGCGGCCTCGCGGACATCTTCCCGGAAATCGAGGAAGGTCTCCTTGAACCAGGGCGGAATGTCGATGGCGCGCGGGCTGGGGTCGAAAGGGGTTGCTGCCGACACGCCCATCGCCACGGCTGACAACATCACCAGCAGCAACCCCTTAATAATTATTCTTTTCATTTAGGAACCTCCGACCCGGAGGTTCCTGACGCGAGCATTCCGCGCAGCCGCTCGAGCCGCCGGGCCGCGTCCGTCAACTCCAGCAGCTCCTGCTTTACGCGGGCATCGAGCGGCAGCACCTCGGACAGCCGGTAGCCGACCCAGGCAGGGTCGTCGAGCCGCGCCGGTGCCGGGAAGCGCTCGGCGCCCACCTTGTCGATGATCGCCTGCAGTAACTCGCGGCACAGGGGGTCCACTTGGCCGGCCGCGTTATCCGGCGGTATCGGCTCGACCGTGGCGGAGATGAGATGATTGGGCGCCACCCGCATCTCGCGGATGCGGAAACGACCGGCGCCGCGCGCGACGAGGTGGAATACGCCGAGTTGCGGCATGTCCCATTGTTCGATGACGGCAAGGCAGCCGACAGGCTCCGGCACCGCTGCCGTTCCGACCTCATGCCCTTCCCGGATCAGGCACACGCCGAACGGCCGGCTGTCGCGCAGGCACGCCTTGGTCATCTCGAGATAGCGCTGCTCGAACACTTTCAGGGGCAGCGTGCCGCCCGGGAACAATACGGTATTCAGCGGGAATATGAAGATTTCCTGGTCGTGTTCCAGCTTCACGTCAGCTGACCAGTGACAGGATGATGCGTGACGTGGTAGTGCGTGACGTGATACTGCGTAACGCGATAATGCGTGTTAGGCAAGCGAATGCAAAGCGTCCGTCGCGCCACACCATGTCACGCTCTACCATGTCACGCCGCACCATGTCACGCCTCATTCACGTTTTTATCTCGCGATGTCGCACCAGCACCCGGGTGCGGCTGCGGAAGAGGCCGGCCAGCGTTTCAACGAGGTAGACGGAACGGTGCTGGCCGCCGGTGCAGCCGACCGCGACGGTGAGATAGCTGCGGTTGTCACGCTCGAAGGCGGGCAGCCAGTCGGCGACGAAGCGCCGGATGTCCTCGAGCAGTTTCTTCGCGGCCGGGTCGGACGCGAGAAACTCGATCACCGGGCGGTCGCGGCCGGTCAGCGGGCGCAGGCGCGGGTCGTAGTTGGGGTTGGGCAGGCAGCGCGCATCGAACACGAGGTCGGCGTTGAGCGGCAGACCGTGCTTGAAGCCGAAGGACTCGAACAGCAGGGTGAGACCGGCATGCTGCAGCCCGACGAAATCCTTGATCCAGCCGCGCAAGGTATTGGGGCCGAGGTCGCTGGTGTCCACCCGGTGCGCGTGGTCGGCGATCTCGGCCAGCAGCCCGCGCTCGCGCTCGATGCACTCGGTGAGCGTCAATTTATCGTCCGCCAGCGGGTGGCGCCGCCGGGTCTCGGAGAAGCGTTTGATCAGCGTGTCGGTCTTGGCCTCGAGGAATAGCACCCGCACGTCGTGTCCGCGCTTGCGGAAATCCGCGAGTTGCCCGGGCAACCCGGCGAGTTCCCGGGCGCTGCGCAGGTTGATGCAGAGGGCCGCGCGCTCCTGTCCGCTCGCCGCCAGCACCTCCACCGTCTGCTGCAGCAGCTGCAACGGCAGGTTGTCCACGTAGTAGTAACCGCTGTCCTCGAGCACGTTGAGCGCCACGCTCTTGCCCGAGCCCGAGAGGCCGGTGATGAGGATCAACTGCATGGTCGTAAATCGTAAATGGTGAATCGTAAATCGTCGAGTCTAGAAAGCCGGTGCCGCAACGCTTCTGCGATTCACGATTGACGATTCACGACTCACGCTTTTGCATCTGCTCGGACTGGCGGTCGACGAATTCCTGCGTGCTGTCGAAACCGCGCAGTTGCAGCACGTAATTGCGCACCGCCGCCTCGGTTAGCACCGCGAGGTTGCGTCCGGCCGCCACCGGGATCGTGACGCGGCGGATCTCGACGCCCATGATCGTCTCGGAGCCGGCATTGAGCGGCAGCCGCTCCATCGACACGCCCTCCGCGGCGACGGGTTTCGCCAGGTGGACGATGAGCTTCATGTTCTTGCGCGGGCGCAGGGCCGCTTCGCCGAAGATGGTGCGGATATTGAGCACGCCCAGGCCCCGCACTTCGAGAAAATCCTTGAGCAGGGCCGGGCAGCGTCCTTCCAGCGTCTCGGGCCCGATCCGGTAGAGCTCGACCACGTCATCGGCGATGAGCCCGCTGCCACGGCTGATCAACTCCAGCGCGAGCTCGCTCTTGCCCACGCCCGAGTCACCGGTGATGAACACGCCCATGCCCAGTACGTCGAGGAGCACGCCGTGGGCGGTGGTGCTTTCCGCCAGCGCGCGCGCCAGGTACGGGCGCAGCATCCACATCAACTCGACGCTTGCCAACGGGGAGCGAAACAGCGGCGTGCCGCTGGACTCCGCCACTTCCACCAGCGGCGGTGGCAGATGTTCCGCGCCCGCGACGATGAAGCAGGCGAGATCCCGCGTCGCCGCCTGTTCCAGCGCCGAGCGGCAGCTCGCGGCGCCCAATCCGTTGAGGTAGCCGACTTCCGAGGCCCCCAGGACCTGGATCAGGTTGGGGTGGTTGAAGTTGAGGTGGCCGATCAGCCCCCGGGACGAATCCTTGGTCAGCTCGCTGTCGAGCGCTCTGGCGCCGCCACCGCGACCGGCGATCCACGCGAGCTTGAGCTTCTCGCGGTTGTCCTCAAATAACCGGGCTATGTTGACCTGAGGCATGGGGTTGCCATTGGGTTATCAGCTGGTGCAGTTCCGGCGCGCTGGGGGCCGCCAGCAGCCGCTCGCGGAATGCCTTGTCGCTGAACATCTGCGCCAGCTCGGACAGGATCTGCAGGTGCACGTCGGTGGCGCGGTCGGGCACCAGCAGCACGAAGATCAGCCCCACCGCCAGGCCGTCCGGGGCGTCGAACGGGACCGGCTGCTTCATGCGCACCAGCGCGCCGAGCGCCTCCTTCAGGCCCTTGATCCTGCCGTGGGGAATGGCGACGCCCTGCCCGAGGCCGGTGGATCCCAGCTTCTCGCGCGCGAACAGGCTGTCGAACACCTGGCTGCGCGCGAGTTGGTGATTGTTCTCGAACCGCAGGCCGACCTGCTCGAACACGCGTTTCTTGCTGCTGACGTCCACGTCCAGCATGACGTTCGAGACCGGCAGCAGCGGTGCGATCAGATTCATCAGGGGATCCCGTAGTGACGTGGCCCGGGCGCGTTGAGCATCAGCTGTCGGCCCGGCGCTTGAGCGAGGCGCCGTCGTGGCGGTGCCCGATGGTCTTTTCCTTGTGCTTGATGATGGCGCGGTCGAGCTTGTCCGCCAGGCCGTTGACCGCGACGTACATGTCGGTGTCCTCGTTCTCGCAGAAGATGTCCTTGCCGCGCACGTGCACGCTGGCCTCGATCTTGTGCCGGAGCTTCTCCACGATCAGGATGACGTTGACATCGATCACGTGGTCGAAATGGTGCGTGATGCGGGCGAGCTTGCTCGATACGTAGTCGCGGATGGCGGGAGTGATCTCGAGATGATGGCCGGTCAGGTGCAGGTTCATGCTTGTTTCCTTGTCCTCAGCGTTAAAACGCCTTCCTCAGATTGACCGGCAGGATCTGCAGGGATTCACGGTACTTCGCCACGGTGCGGCGCGCAACCGTGATGCCCTGCTGCGCCAGGATTTCGGCGATCTGCCCGTCGGAGAGCGGCTTGTGCGAATTCTCCGCCGTCACCAGCTGGCGGATCAGCGCCCGGATCGCGGTGCTCGACGCGGCACCGCCGGCCTCGGTGGTGACGTGGCTGCCGAAGAAGTACTTGAGCTCGAAGTTGCCGCGCGGCGTGTGCATGAATTTCTGGGTGGTGACGCGCGACACGGTGGACTCGTGCAGGCCGAGCGTGTCCGCGATCTCGCGCAGCACCAGCGGG
>CAZCGD010000355.1:0-10632 GCA_964498105.1 uncultured Streptomycetaceae bacterium | reverse complement strand
GAAGGTATTGGCGCCGCACTTCGAGCCGATCAGCATCGAATCGCACTGCGAGTAGTTGCGCGCGTTCTCGGCGCGCGGCCCGATCTTCACCAGCCCGCGGTAGCTGTTGTTCGACTGCCCCGCCGAGATGCCCTTGCTGATGATGCGGCTGCGGGTGTTCTTGCCGATGTGCACCATCTTGGTACCGGTGTCGGCCTGCTGGTGGTGGTTGGTCAGCGCCACCGAATAGAACTCGCCGATCGAGTTCTCGCCAAGCAGCACGCAGGACGGGTACTTCCAGGTGATCGCCGAGCCGGTCTCGACCTGGGTCCACGAGATCTTCGAGGCCGCGCCCTTGCACAGTCCGCGCTTGGTGACGAAATTGTAGAGCACGCCGACGCCGTTCTCGTCGCCGGCGTACCAGTTCTGCACCGTCGAGTACTTGATCTCGGCGCGGTCGAGCGTGACCAGCTCCACCACCGCCGCGTGCAGCTGGTTGGTGTCGAACTTGGGCGCCGTGCAGCCCTCGAGATAGGAAACGTGGGAACCCTCTTCGGCAACGATGAGGGTTCTCTCGAACTGCCCGGAGGACTCGGTGTTGATGCGGAAATAGGTCGACAGCTCCATCGGGCACCTGACGCCCTTCGGGATGAAGCAGAACGAGCCGTCGGTGAATACCGCGGAATTGAGCGCGGCATAGTAGTTGTCGCCCGCCGGCACCACGCTGCCCATGTGCTTGCGCACCAGCTCGGGATGCTCGCGCACCGCTTCCGAGATCGAACAAAAAATGATGCCGACTTCAGCGAGCTTCTGTTTGTAGGTGGTGGCGACCGACACCGAGTCGAAGATCACGTCCACCGCCACACCGGCGAGCTTGGCGCGCTCGTTCATCGGCACGCCCAGCTTCTCGAAGGTCTTCAGCAACTCGGGGTCCACCTCGTCCATGCTCGCGAGCTTCTTCGGCCTGGGCGCGGAGTAGTAGATGATGTCCTGGAAGTCGATCTTCGGGTACTTCACGTTCGGCCACTTCGGCTCGGTCATCGTCAGCCAGTGGCGGTAGGCCTTCAAGCGGAACTCCAGCAGCCACTCCGGCTCCTGCTTCTTCGCGGAGATGAAGCGGATGGTGTCCTCGTTCAGCCCCTTGGGCGCGGTGTCCGACTCGATGTCGGTCACGAAGCCGTGCTGGTAAGGCTGGTTGACCAGGTTTTCGAGCACGCTGCTCATGGTTTAGATCTCAAAAAAAGCTTTGACACGAAGGACACTAAGGACACAAAGGAAACCCGGATATAGACCGCCTTTGGAATCACGGATTTCGATCTCCTTCGTGTCCTTGGTGTCCTTTGTGTCTGCGCTTTACGCTTTTTCCTTCACGCTGAAGGATTCCCCGCAGCCGCACGTCGCGTCCACGTTGGGGTTGGTGAACTTGAACACCTGCTTCAACCCCTCCTTGACGAAATCGAGGGTTGAGCCGTCGAGCGTTTCCAGGCTCTTCGCGTCCACCAGCAGCTTCGCGTCGTGCGCCTCGAACAGGTGGTCGTCAGCTCGCACCTCGTCCGCGTAGTCGTAGGTGTAGCCGAAGCCCGAGCAGCCCACGTCTTTCACGCCGACGCGCAACCCGATGCCGCGCCCGCGCTGGACCAGCTGCTTCTGGATTTGCTGCGCCGCGCTTTCCGTCAGTTCTATCTTCATATCGTCACCTCGTTGCTCGTTGCTCGAGTTAGACAGCCATTGCCGTGAGGCTCTTCAGACGGGAAACGCCCGACTTGAGGGCCCGCAAGAAATCGTCCACCTGCTGCGGGGTGTTGCCCGCGCCGAGCGAGAAACGCACCGCGCCGCGCGCCAGCTCCGCATCGACGCCCATCGCGAGCAACGTCGCCGACGGCTCCGGGTTGGCGCTCGAGCATGCCGCGCCGGGCGCGACCGCGTAGCCCACCCGGTCTAGCTCGATCACCAGCGTCTCGCCGACGATGCCCTTGAACGCAAAGTAGGTGGTGTTGGGTATGCGTGGGGCTTCGTCGCCGAAAATCGCCGCCCCCATCGCACGCAGGCCCGCCTCCAGCCGCTCGCGCATCGCTGCCTGCCGCTTCGCCAGATCCTGCATCCGGCCCGCCGCCAGCTCGCACGCCGCGCCAAAGCCGACGATGGCAGGCACGTTCTCGGTGCCGGAGCGCAACCCCTGCTCGTGGCCGCCGCCGTGTATGAGCGGACGTAGTTGCAGCCGCTTGTCCACCACCAGCGCTGCGGCGCCCTTCGGGCCGTAAATCTTGTGCGCCGAGATCGTCATGGCGTGCACGCCCAGCGCCTGGAAGTCCACCGGGATCTTGCCGAGCGCCTGCACCGCATCGGAGTGCATCCACGCTTTCGCCGCGCGCGCGGATGCGGCTACCGCCGCCACGTCCTGGATCACGCCGGTCTCGTTGTTGGCAAGCATCACGGAAACGATGCCGGTCGGCTCCTTCAGCGCCTCTGCGACATCCGCGAGGTCGATCACACCCGCGCGGACCACCGCGAGCTTGCGCAGCTTCCAGCCCTGGCGCGCCAGCTCCTGGGCGGGCTTCGCCACGCACGGATGCTCGATCGCGCTGACCGCGATCTGCGAGGGCTTCAGGTAGCCCGCGGCGCCCTTGATGAACAGGTTGTTCGCCTCGGTGCCGCCGGACACGAAGATCACCTGCGAAGGCTGCACGTTAACCAGCGCGGCGACCTGCTCGCGCGCCATGTCCACCGCCCTGCGCGCGACCGTGCCCGCCTCATGCCGGCTGGAGGCGTTGCCGTAGTGGCCGCGCAGGTACGGCTGCATCGCCTCGAACACCCGGTCGTCCATGGGTGTCGTCGCGTTGTGATCAAAATAGGCCGGTTCCATCGATGGCGCCTGATGTTCTCCGCGAGCGTCGTACCGGCCTATGCCGATACCGTGGTCGCCCGCTTGCCCACCGTGTCGCGCATGTCGTGCACTTGCACGACGCCGGCTCCGTTCGCCGCTTCCTTGGCCTTTTGCTTCTCCACCAGCTGGCGCAGGCTGACGCCGCCCAGGTAATCGAAGATGCGCTCGTTCAACGCCGCCCACAGATCGTGGGTCAGGCACTTCTGGTCGTCGTGACAGTTCTCCTTGCCGCCGCACTGCGTGGCGTCGATCGGCTCGTCCACCGCGAGGATGATCTCGGACACGGACACCGCACCCATGTCCTTGGCCAGGCAATAGCCGCCACCGGGTCCGCGCACGCTATCCACCAGGCCATGGCGGCGCAGCTTGCCGAACAGTTGCTCCAGATAGGACAGCGAGATCCGCTGCCGGCCGCTGATCTCGGCGAGCGTCACCGGCCCGCTGCCGTGCTGCATGGCGAGATCGATCATGGCCGTAACCGCAAAGCGCCCCTTCGTCGTCAATCTCATAGGCCACCTTTTAAAGGTTCGTTAAATCAATTAGATACATACTCTATTTATTACACTACTAATTTTGTCAAGTATGGCTAACTTGACAAAATTAGTCAACCATTTTGTTGAGCGAGTTAGCATCGAGCCGGTGCGCTTCGCGCTCGTCTATCTGTCCGCCCAGGCGCTTCAACTCGGCGAGGATCTGCTCGATGCGCTTTTCGGTGTCCGCGCAATGCCCGATCAACTCGTGCACCGCCTTCGCCATCGGGTCGTTCAGATCCTTGCCGACCGCGTAGGCGGCAAAGCGCCCGTTCTGGGCTGCAGCCTCCGCTTCGATGATGCGCGCCGGGATGCCAATCGCCGTCGCGCCCGGCGGCACTTCCTTCACCACCACCGCGTTGGAGCCGATGCGCGCGCCGGCGCCGATCGTGATCGGCCCGAGGATCTTCGCGCCCGCCCCCACCACGACGCCCTTGCCGAGCGTGGGATGGCGCTTGCCCTTATTCCACGAAGTGCCGCCGAGCGTGACGCCGTGATAGAGCGTGCAGTCGTCGTCGATCTCGGCGGTCTCGCCGATGACCACGCCCATGCCGTGATCGATGAAGAAGCGGCGGCCGATGGTGGCGCCGGGATGGATTTCGATGCCCGTCAGCCAGCGCGAAAAATGGGAAGTCAGCCGTGCCAGCCAGTTCAGCCGCGCGCCCCACAGCCAGTGGGCAAAGCGGTGGAACAGCATGGCGTGAAACCCGGGATAGCAGGTGATCACCTCCCAGGTGTTCCGGGCCGCGGGGTCGCGCTCGAATACGACCGCAATTTCCTCTTTCAGACGGGAGAACATCGTTTATAAATCAAGGATAAGGGTGCGCAGCTTACGATGTCCTAGTAAATCAGTCAACTTTTGCCGGCCGGTCGGACCAGGGAGGTGCACCCTCCCTGGCCGGGCCGGCTATGCGCGTTCGAACGGTCGGAAACCGCCGTTCAACGCGCATCCGCATCGATGGGCGTCAGCGGGAGCGCTTCGGCTTTGGCGTGGACAACGCCTTGATCACGCCGCGCAGTATGCTGACCTCATCCTTCTCCAGTTGCGCGCGGTTGAACAGCCGCCGCAGGCGCGGCATCAGCTTCGTGGGATGCTCGGGATTGAGGAAACCGGACTCGAGCATGCCGCGCTCGAGATGCTCGTAGAAGCGCTCGACCTCTTCGTGCGTGGCGTGCTCGCGCGGCTTGCCATCCGGCATCGTTTCTCCGAGGGCGGCAATACGCATTTCGTAGGCCATAACCTGCACCGCGGCGGCCACGTTGAGCGAGGAGAATTCAGGATCGGCGGGGATGGCCGCCAGCAGCTGGCACAACTTGACCTCGGCGGTGGTGAGCCCGGAAGTCTCGTTGCCGAAGACCAACGCCACGGGCTGAGTGCGCGCGACCTCGACCATGCGCGCGGCCGCTTCGCGCGCGGCCACCATCGGCACCGCGACCTCGCGCCGCCGCGTGGTGCACGCGACCGTGAACGCAGACCCGGCCAGCGCCTCATCGAGATTCGCGCACACGCGGGCACGGGCGAGCACGTCGATTGCTCCCACGGCAAGCCACTCCGCCTGGGGGTCCGGGAAGCGCTGCGGCGCGACCAGCAGGAGCTGACCGAGGCCCATCGTTTTCAGCGCGCGCGCCGCAGCGCCGATATTGCCGGGGTGCGCGGTCCCGCACAGCACGACGCGTATATTCTTAAGCGGATCGGCGGCCATCATTCAGGTGCGGAAATGGCTGGGTTCCATTTCAGCACTGTACATTTCCCCTCGCCCTCAGGGAGAGGGGGAAGGGGGCGAGACCGGGAATTCGTGGGCCATGGCCCGCGCCGGACGAGCGGCACCGGCTTGCAAGCCGGTGCGCGCCCTGTAAGGGAGGATGGGGTTTCGCAATGCCGGTGCACAAAGCTCGATACAATATGATGCTCGAAATCATCACACCGTCGTAAATCGATCGCAGCGCCCTGGGTCCCGCCAATTATGCATCCAATGTTGAACATCGCCGTCAAGGCCGCGCGCCGCGCCGGCAGTATCATCAACCGCGCCAGCCGCAATCTCGACATCGTCGCCGTCAGGGAAAAAGCGGCGAACGACTTCGTGTCGGAAGTGGATCGCGAGGCGGAACAGGCGATCATCCGCGCGCTGCACGAATCCTATCCCGATCATTCGATTCTAGCAGAGGAAAGCGGCGCCTCCGGCAATTCGGAGTACCAGTGGATCATCGATCCGCTCGACGGCACCACCAACTTCATCCACGGTTTCCCGCACTACGCGGTGGCAATCGCGCTGCGGCACCGCGGGGTGGTCACGCAGGGCGTGATCTTTGACCCTTCGCGCAACGACCTTTTCACCGCCACGCGCGGGCGCGGCGCTTATCTGAACGACCAGCGCCTGCGCGTCAGCAAGCGCGCGAACGTCAAGTCGAGCCTGCTCGGCACCGGCTTCCCGTTTCGCCAGATCGAGCACATCGACGCCTACCTGGCGGTGCTGCGCGACATGATGAAGGGAGCGGCCGGCGTGCGCCGCGCGGGTTCCGCCGCGCTCGATCTAGCCTACGTCGCGGCGGGCCGCCTCGACGGCTTCTGGGAGTTCGGCCTCTCGCCGTGGGATATCGCCGCCGGCGCGCTGATGATTACCGAGGCCGGCGGGCTGGTGAGCGATCTTGCGGGCGAGAGTAACTATATGGAGACCGGCAACGTCGTCGCCGGAAATCCCAAGGTGTTCGTGGAACTATTGCACGCGATCTCGCCGCACCTCACCCCCGCGCTGAAGCGCGGGTAAGCAGATCAAGACCAGATTGAACCGCCAAGCACGCCAAGGCCGCCAAGAAAAACCAATATATAACGGCAGAAACCAGGTCGTAGAGGGCATGAGCGAAAATACAAGCCGTTCCCGCCTGAGGTTTTATTTGAAGTTCTTGGCGTGCTTGGCGGTCTTGGCGGTTCAGCCATTCTTCTTGTTTTTCCTGGCGTCTTGGCGGTTCAAATTCTGATTCGTTTTTCCTTCGTGTCCTTCGTGTCCTTTGTGTCCTTCGTGTCTCAGCTTTTGTTCGTGGCGCCTTGGCGTATTGGCGGCTAATTTTTGCGCGGCCGGGGCCGCAGCTCCGCCAGTTGCTTCGCCAGCGTTGCATCGAGCCGGTTGAGCGCCGCCAGAGCGCTCTCGTAGTCGGCCACCTGCCCGAGCCGGGCGGACGCCCGCCCAAGGCCAAACCAGGCAGGGGCTAACCGTTCGTTTAGCTGGACCGCCTCGCGGTATGCCGCTGCTGCCGGCAAGTCGCGGTTGAGGTCGGCATAGCTTTCGCCAAGCAGAAACCAGGTGGCGTCGGTGCCCTTGCGCACCAGGTGCGCGTTGTTGAGGGTCTGCACCGCGCGCTGCGGCTGCTTCGCGTCGCGATACGACTGCGCCAGCATGTTCCACCCCTGCATATCGTCGGGCGCGAGCCGCACCCGCTCGTTAAGACAGTCGATCGCCCGCTGGTACCGTCCCGCCTGCGAATGCGCGTAACCTGCGACCAGCCACCAGTCGGCGCTGTTCCGGTCCTTGGCCAGGTTCTCCTCGGCGAATTTCGTGAGCCCGTCCCAGTCCTGCCGTGCCTCCAGTTCGGCAATGCGCTTCTGGTTGCCCTCTTCCACTCCCCGCAGGTTGCCGAGCATCATCGGGAGCGTGCCGTCCGGCGTGAGGGCGCCGAGGAGCATCGCGTGTGGCGTGCAGGCCGACAACACCGCCAGCATCGACACTACTCCGAGCGTTCGGCGTAACACTGCGTGGAGACAGATCACCATGAGTCATTGTAGCCGCTGCAGACCGCTTCATCCGGGCCCTATAATGTCGGCATGAAACCGGATGTCGCGACCGATTCCCTGGCCGCCCACACCCCCATGATGCAGCAGTACCTGCGCATCAAGGCGCAGCACGCCGACAAGCTGCTGTTCTACCGCATGGGCGACTTCTACGAGCTGTTCTACGACGACGCGGTGCGGGCATCGCGGCTGCTCGACATCACGTTGACGCGCCGTGGCGAGTCCGCCGGCGAGCCGATCAGGATGGCCGGGGTGCCGTACCACGCGGTCGAGCAGTACCTGGCGAAACTCGTGAAGCTCGGGGAATCGGTGGCGATCTGCGAGCAGGTCGGCGATCCCGCAACCTCGAAGGGGCCGGTCGAGCGGCAGGTCCAGCGCGTGGTCACGCCCGGCACGTTGACCGACGCCGCGCTGCTCGACGAGAAACGCGACAACCTGCTGCTCGCGCTGTATCCGCAGCGCAATATGGTGGGGCTCGCCTGGCTGTCCCTCTCGTCGGGGCGCTTCGTGGTAATGGAAACAGCCGTCGCCGGCATGCACGCGGAACTCGAGCGTATTGCGCCCTCGGAAATCCTCGTCCCCGAGGATGCGGCGGCCGGCCTGCTGAACGGCTCGGCGGCCGCGGTGAAGCGCCTGCCGCCCTGGCAGTTCGACCGCGACGCCGCGCAGCGCGCGCTCACGCGCCAGTTCGGGACGCACGATCTTTCCGGTTTTGGCGCCGCGGACCTCAACGCGGCGGTGTCGGCCGCGGGCGCGCTGCTCGAATATGCCCGCGCCACGCAAGGCACGGCGATCGGCCACGTAAACAGCCTCGTGGTCGAGCAGGAGCGGGCCTACGTGCGCATGGATCCTGCCACCCGCCGCAACCTGGAGCTCACCGAGACCATACGCGGCGAGCCGGCGCCGACGCTCTACTCCCTCCTCGACACCTGCGCGACCGGCATGGGCAGCCGCTGGCTGCGCAACGCCCTGCATCACCCGGTGCGCGATCGAGCCGCGTTAAGCGCACGGCTCGATACGGTGCAAGCGCTTATCGGTGGAGAAGGAGTGGCACCGTACCGCGACTTGAGCAAGATGCTCAAGCAGTGCGTTGATGTCGAGCGCATCACGGCGCGCATCGCGCTCAGGTCCGCCCGACCGCGCGACCTGTCCGGACTGCGCGAAACGCTGACACTCCTGCCGGCGTTGGTGCCGGCCCTCGCTACGCTCGCCGGCACGCGGCTCGCGGAACTCGTCCGCATGCTCGGCCCGCACGATGGCGTCAGCAGGCTGCTGGAAACCGCGATCAAGCCCGAGCCTGCCTCGGTGCTGCGCGAAGGCGGCGTAATCGCCGACGGCCACGACGCCGAGCTCGACCAACTGCGCGCGATACAGACCGACTGCGGGCAATTCCTGCTCGACCTCGAAGCCCGCGAACGGGCGCGCAGCGGCATCGCCAACCTCAAGGTCGAGTACAACCGCGTCCACGGCTTCTACATCGAGGTGACGCGCGCGCAGGCCGGCAAGGTACCGGACGATTACCGGCGGCGGCAGACGCTGAAGAACGCCGAGCGCTATATCACGCCGGAGTTGAAGGCGTTCGAGGACAAGGCGCTGTCGGCGCAGGAGCGGGCGCTGGCGCGCGAGAAGCTGCTCTACGACCGGCTGCTCGACGATCTTGCGCCGCACATCCCGCGGCTGCAGGAAGCGGCGGCGGCCGTCGCCGAGCTCGACGTGCTGTCCACCTTCGCGCAGCGCGCGGCAGAAGGCGATTACTGCAGGCCGGAGTTTACCGACGAGCCGCTCATCGAAATCGAGGCGGGGCGCCACCCGGTCGTCGAGCGACAGGTCGAGAATTTCATCGCGAACGACACGCGCCTTGGCGCCGCGCGCCAGATGCTGGTCGTCACCGGCCCCAACATGGGCGGTAAGTCCACTTACATGCGCCAGGTCGCCCTGATCGCGCTGCTCGCGCACTGCGGGACGTTCGTTCCCGCAAAGCGCGCCCTGCTCGGGCCGCTCGACGCGATCTTCACCCGCATCGGGGCCGCCGACGATCTTGCCGGCGGGCGCTCCACCTTCATGGTGGAGATGACGGAGGCGGCGTATATCCTGCACCACGCGACGCCGGCGAGCCTGGTGCTGATGGACGAGATCGGCCGCGGCACCTCGACGCTCGACGGCCTCGCGCTCGCCTGGGCGATCGCGCGGCACCTGGTCGAGAAGACGCGGAGCCTCTCGCTGTTCGCCACGCATTACTTCGAGATGACGCGACTGGCGGAGGATTTCCGGCAGGTCGCCAACGTCCACCTCGATGCGGTGGAGCACCAGGACAGCATCGTGTTCCTGCACAGCGTCGAGGAAGGCCCCGCCAGCCAGAGCTACGGCCTGGAGGTGGCGGCGCTCGCCGGCGTCCCGGGCACGGTCATCCGCGCCGCGCGCAAGCGCCTCGCCGAACTGGAAGAGCACGGGCTTGCCGCGGGCCCGCAGCGCGATTTGTTCGCCGCCGGCGCAAAGGACACGCCCATGGCGCCCACGGCAGAGGAAAACCCGGTGCTGAAAGCCCTGCGCGAACTCAACCCGGATACGCTCACGCCGCGGGAAGCGCTCGAGCTGCTCTACCAGCTGCGCCGTAAGCTCGACGAGTAGATTTAGCCGCCGATAGACGCCGATGAACGCCGATACGAGAAACGAAAACCTGTAGCCCCAGAGGAAAATAAACTCCCCTCCTGCCCGAGGAGGGGTGGCGCGAAGAGCCGGGGTGGTGGGAGGTATGGTCGCTTCTTTCTGTTATGGGTTCTAAGACGTGTTGACGTATTCGCATCTTCGCGCCTACCGTGTTAGGTAGAAATTCGTCTACCCACTACAAAGTTAGTTGGCACAAACACGGTCATGACCGAGTTCTTCTCCCAGTACTGGTATGCGATTGTTGGGATTGCGATCGGCGCGTGAGGCATCGGGATTCTCTGGATGCTTGCTCGCCCAGGTGGCGCGGGACGTCATCGGGTTACGGGCTTTCTGATGCTGGGCCCGTTCTGGCCATTCGTTGGCGGCTACATTTCTCGTCGGGGCGGTCTTACGCGCCGCGAGTTAATTGGATGGGCTGTCGTTATTCTAGTGATGATCTTGGCCTTTATCTTTGGCCCAAGGCGTGGCGCATGACGCTTGCACACGCTGTGCCAACTAACCACCCAATCCACACTGACGCGTGCGAGCGCGCCGCTGTCTCGCGCGCGCAGGTGATTGGGACACGTTAATCCCTAAATCCTGTCTTGTTTCAATTTCTCCAAGCCCTCTGTGGCTAATGCCCTTCGGGGTTGAACTTATCTGCGTTCATCTGCGTTCATCCCGTTCCAATGACCTGCGCAAGCTCCTCATGATCGATGGTCCGCGACACGCCTGGAAGACGGACATTGGAACGGGATTCATCGGCGGCTCAGTAATCGATGCGCGCGTTGTTGCAATGGAGTAGGATA
>CAZCGD010000354.1:0-2093 GCA_964498105.1 uncultured Streptomycetaceae bacterium | reverse complement strand
GATGGGCGCCCAATACTTCGTCGTGTCGAGCGACTATCCGCATGCCGACGGAGCATTCCCCGAAGCGATCCAGCAATTCCTCGGCCTGGCGCTGAATCACGAGCAGCGGCGCAAGATCCTGTGGGACAACTGCGCGCGTCTTTATGCTATCGCCAAGCCGGCAGCTCCGCTGACCCGCGATCAGAACGCGGTTACTACCGCCGCGTAGAACCCTGCGCCGCCTTGGCCGGAGTCATTCCGGTCGGGGTGGCGGCCGGATTGAATTTCCTATTACACCTTCACGGAAGACACGCATGTCACGTCACACTTTGCGATTCTTGACGATCGCCGCCTTGCTCACGTTCATTGCGAGCTTTGCTGCCGGAGCGGCGCAGGCGCAATCGTGCGTACCGGGGGAACCCGACGTCGCGTGCACGGCGCAGGGTGCGATACGCGGCGTGCTTCAGGGTGAGACGCTTGCCTTCAAGGGCATTCCCTATGCGAAGCCGCCGGTCGGGCCGTTGCGCTGGCGGCCGCCCGATCTCCCTGCACGGTGGCAAGGCGTGCGCGACGGCGGCCAGTTCGGCGCGATTTGTCCGCAGATCGTCAACAAGCAGGTGACTGGCGATGAGGACTGCCTCACGCTCAACATCTGGCGGCCGCGTCAGATGGCCAGCGAACGTTTGCCCGTAATGGTATGGCTCACCGGAGGCGGCAACCACGGATTATCCGGGCAAGGGACGGCGGGTTACGGCGGCGTGCGGTACAACGGAGAGAAGCTCGCGCGCGAAGGTGTCGTGTTCGTGAGCTTCAACATCCGGCTGGGGGCCCTCGGTTTCCTCGCGCACCCTGCACTCGATGCCGAGCGGCGCGAGAAGGTTTCAGGCAACTACGGCAATCTCGACCAGGTCGCCATGCTGCGCTGGCTCCGGGAGAACATCGCTGTGTTCGGCGGTGATCCCAGGCGCATCTTCCTGTTCGGCACTTCGGCTGGCGGCGGCAATATCTGCGCGCTTATGACCTCGCCGATGGCTCGCGGTCTCTTTCACGCCGCGGCCATGCAAAGTAGTGTGCCGACGGGATGCGAAATCCCGACGCTCGCCGAGGTGCAGGAGCGAACCGGCAAACGTGTGGTCGCGGCAGCGGGCTGCGACAAAGCATCCGACGTTGCGGCCTGCCTGCGCGGCAAAAGCACGGCCGAGATCGTCTCCGCTCTGCCCGCCGCCACCAACGTTTTTCCGCGCATCTACGGCCCGAATATGGACGGGCACGTCTTCCCCGATCAGCCGCTGAAGGTCATTGCACGCCGCGGCCACACGGCGATGCCAGTCATCATTGGCGGCACGACCGACGAGACTCTGGGCTGGGTGCGCTCGGGCACGCCCATCACGGACGCAGCGACTTATGCCACCGAAATCGACAAGGTGTTTGGAAGTGCCTCGCGCGAACGAATCATGGCCATGTACCCGCTGAACAAATATCCGACGCCGCGCGCAGCTTTTGTTCAGTTGACGACCGATGCGCAGTTCACCTGCACGAGCAGGCGCGTCGCGCGTGTGCTTTCCGGTGCGCAGAAAGCCCCGGTGTACCGTTACATGTTCGCGCACGGCATGGAGAACGACCCGCAGTTGAAGGCGCTGGGCGTCAACCACACCATCGAGCATGCTTTCCTTTTTCCGTGGCAGCGTTACGAGCCCACCGCGGTCGACCTGACCGTGCAGCGACGCATGATTACGTACTGGACACGAATTGCGCGCAATGGCGATCCAAATGGCGGCGGCAACCCGCAGTGGCCTGCCGTTACACGGGAAAACCACGCCTATCTCGAGATCGGGGAATCGACCGTCGCGAAGCAGGGTCCGGCAGACGCTCATTGCGACTTCTGGGACACCGTGACCCCATTATGGCCGCATCTTTGAACGATCAGCGCGGTAGGCACCCTTGCGGGCACGCGAGGCGGGATCGCGGCCGGATTGATTTTCCTGTCTACCGCCGGCCATTAGCGCACGCAGGAGGAGCTGATGAGATTCATGTCTGCCGCCAGGTTGGCGATCGTGATAGTGACTGCGTGCGCTGCCCACGTGGCGCAAGGTGCAGCTGCCCCTACTGAGGCG
>CAZCGD010000353.1:0-2822 GCA_964498105.1 uncultured Streptomycetaceae bacterium | reverse complement strand
GCCGCTTTTCGCTGGAGCACGACCCAAGGAAGCGTGACCGAGGACCATGCGCTGTTTCTGCTTGGCCAATGGCGATCCGCTGCCGAAGGCAGCTGGAAGCGCATGCTTCACCCGGACATGGCACCTACCGCCGCGCAAGTCATGTCGATCCGCGTCACCGCCGATCCGGACCGCATCGCCGGCATCATCGCCTCGATAAACGTCAAGAGCCTCGCGGCGAAAGTCCCGAACTAGTCGAAGATTGAACCGGCGGGGTTCTGCGGGGATCGGCTTCGATCAGTCCCGCGTGGTGTAGGCCCTGAGCCCATCATAATCACGCTTGTCGATGCGATCCATCCGCGCATCCAGCGGCGGATGAGTCTTGTACAGTTGCGCCAGGCCCGCCGACTTGCTGCCGAGCGCGGCCATCTTCTGCAACACGGCATAAAGCGCCAGTGGATTCATCCCCGCACGCGCAAGATAGATCTCCGCTGCCGTATCAGCGCGATACTCGGCTTCGCGGTCCAGCGTGGCGAGCATGATGGTCGCGCCGTGCTTTTCCACGTAGCTCCTGGCGAAGGCAACGGCCGGATTGACGGTCGGATTGTCAGTACTGGTATTGACGTTGCCCATCACCCGGTCCTTTCCCATGGTCGCCATTTCCTGCTTGCGGATCACGTTGTAGTGATCGCGCTGCACGCAGTGACTGATTTCGTGGCTGAGCACCGCCGCGACTTCGCTATCTGAGGACAGCAACTCATACAGGCCGCGCGTCACCAGGATGTAACCACCTGGCGCGGCAAATGCGTTGATCTCGGGCGCATCAATCACCCCAAAGGACCATGGCAGATCGGGGCGGCTGGTCTGCATGGCGACCCAGCGGCCGATCAGGTTGACGCGTTTCTGCGCGGCGGCATCGTTCCACAACGGACGCGCGCCGAGAACGCGACCCGCGATTTCCGGGCCGAGCGCGAGCTCCTCGGCCGAGAGCTCCTCCTCGGATTTCGGCATGACCTTGTCTGCGGTGCCGAGCAGTGATCCAAGGCCCTGGCCCAGCGAGCCAAGCATGCCGCCTGCGGAACTCAAACCCGATGTTCCGCCGCCATTGCCGGTCTTGCCGCGCTTGGCCTCATTGGCGTACGCGACAGTGGTTGCCCGCCGCTCATGCTCCGTGGCATACGCCGTGGCGGTGGCATCATCGACCCGATTGCCAAGCATCGCATTCAGTTGCGCGCCATCGTATGCCGACGATTTCAGGTCGCTTTCATCGATACCGCGCACGCCCGCGGTCTCGGTGACGCGACCCTCGCCAGGCTTGCCACCCATCAGTACGCGCAGATTGGCATCGCCATCCTCGACGCCCGTATAGTCGATGCGCACGTCATTGACACGCACATAGCCGGATGTGCCGCCGGGCATTTGCAATTGGTACCACAGGCCCTGCTGCGCGGAAATACTGACTGCCGTGTCGCGCTTCAGGGTCGCGACCCTGGATGCATCGAGCCGGGGTTCCGCATAGACGTCAACGCTGGGCTTCTGGACGATTCCGGATAGCGCGGCCGCGCTGAGACTCGAAGTCAGGAACGCAGTCGCGATCAGGGCAATGGAAACAGCGCGCATCACGATTCTCCTGACGAAACCCCTTTGTGGACGGAAAACGCATCTCGTTGTGCCAGCGGCACCTCCGTCGAAGATGCCAGTACCTGGCCGACCAGCTCGCGCAGGTGCCGACGCCCGCCGCGAGCGGAGTCATCGACGCCATCGTCTACCTCCGCGCAGGCAAAGGCCAGTCGCACGCTGCCATCATCCGGCAGGCGCGCATCCTGCTCGGCCAACTGACGTTCGAGTCGGGCGAGGTCATGCATCGCGGTATTACGCACGGCGGTTTCGCTGTCGCCGTGCCACACCAGCACCATCAGGTCATTCAGGGCCTCATGCAGGAAGCTCTTGCGTTCGACTACGCCCTCCAGCATCACCGCGCTGCTGCCGGCGTACATGAAGCGCCTCAGTCGGCGCTGGTATTCGCGCCGCCGGCGCACAATGGCTTTCTTGTCAAGAAATGCGTCGGGCACAAAGCGCAGGCGCCCGATTGCCAGCCAGCGGTCCCTGGCTGGATCGTACTCCGGCAGGAAATCCCCGTGACCGACCGCGCGGCCGCGTTGAACTCCGGCGTACAGGCGACACAGGCCAAAGTTCAGGCTGACGAATCCGACGCTGGCGAATATGTCGAAGAAGAACCCGAAGAAAGTGAGACCAACGAAGGCGGCCGCGAGCAGTGCCAGGTTGGTCGCAACAAAGACCGAGTCGATGTCAGTCGCCGGCTCGCCACGGAAGAAGGCAAAAGTGGTCAGGATCACCATCAACGCGGCAAGCAAATATTTGAGCGAGGCTGGCGGCGAGCGAATCGCGCTGTCGGCGATCAGTGCTTCGGTGGCTTCCGCCAGGACTTCCACGCCGGGCATCACCGGATCGACGGGCGTGGGCTTTGCGTCATTGAGACCGGATGCGGTGTAGCCAACCAGCACCACGCGGTCTTTCAATTCAGGCAGCGCAGTTGCCGCATCGCGGCAGACGGACTTGTCTTCGGCCAGCAAGTCGGCAGCGCTGATCCGTGGCAGCCGCGAGTCTTCTCGCCAATTAGGCCGCACTGTGCCGGGCATACTCTGCGGTGACCGGGACGTTGCGGTCATCGCCAGGCGCAATGGCAGCGAAGGCACGGCCCAGTCGCCGACGGTCTCGCGCAGCGGAATGTCGCGCAGTACCCCGTCCTGATTGCGGGTGACATTGATGATCGCGCTGTATCCGGCCATCGCCGCGCCGAAAGGCAGCAACAACGCGACCCT
>CAZCGD010000352.1:0-9250 GCA_964498105.1 uncultured Streptomycetaceae bacterium | reverse complement strand
TCGCGGACATGGACCGCACCTACTATGCCGAGCACGCGCTGACGGTGGCGCGGCATCCGTCGGAGACCGACGAGCGCATGATGGTGCGGCTGCTGGCGTTCGCGCTGAATGCCCACGAGCATCTCGCGTTCGGCAAGGGCCTGTCCGACACGGACGAGCCCGACCTCTGGCAAAAGGACCTGACTGGCGCGATCGAGTGCTGGATCGAAGTCGGCCAGCCGGACGACAAGCGCCTGCTGCGCGCCTGCGGCCGCGCGGGGAAGGTGACGGTGTACGCCTACGGCAGCCGGGCGGAGCTGTGGTGGGAGCCACTCGCCGAAAAGCTCGAGCGGGCGAAGAATCTGGCGGTGTGGCGCGTCCCCGTATCAGCCGTCCAGGCTCTGGAAAAACTCGCGGCGCGCAGCATGCAGCTGCAATGCACGGTCCAGGAAGGGCAGGTGTACTTCAGCAACGCCGCTGAGACTGTTCAGCTACGGCTGACGCCACTGAAGTAGCGATGAAGTGACGAAGTGAAGGAGTGACGGCTTTGCGGGTCTTCATCACCTCATCACCTCATCACCGCGTCACTAGGCATTGCTGGTTCCCAGCATCTTCAACGCGCGCACGGTCGCGGTGGTGCGGGTTTCCACGCCCATCTTCTGGTAGATGTGTTCCAGGTGCTTTTGCACTGTCCGGTCGCTCATCTGAAGAATCACGCCGACCTCTGCGTTGGTCTTGCCTTTCGCAACCCACGCCAGGACCTCCGATTCTCTCGGCGTCAGCCCGTATTCGCTCAGTGCGTTCCATGACGCGTCGCCGCGCTTCTCATTGAGCAGCAGGAGATGCTCGTCGCGGAAGTGGTCGGGGATCAGTTGCACGGTGAGCTGCCTGCCGTTCTTGTCCACGATCAGCGGTTCGCGCGGCGAGGGCGCGAGAGTTTCCTGGGCGACCAACGCGAGCTGCCGGCCGTACCAATCGGCGAAGCATTCCGGCAGGCAGTCGGCCGCCGCCGGGAACGGCGTGCGGCAGTATTGCGCGATCCAGTTCCTTCCCTGTTCCGTCCAGCGCTTCACGCGCCCGTCCCCCGCCAGGACGATGACGCTGCTGGTTGGCCCCTCGAGCATGCCGATCAGCCCGTCCACGTCCCGGGATAGCCGGTTGAGCGAGGCGGTGTTGCGAAAGGCCTGGACGAGGTGCGGGTAGAGCCGGTTGACGAGCGTGCGCTCGCGCTCGGCGAAGTCGTGCCCGCCGCGGGCGAGGAGGATCGCGGTTACCACCGACGGCCCTGCCGTGAAGAACAGGCCCATCTGGTACTTGGCGCCGAGTTGCCGGGCGAAGTCGTCGCTCTCGAAATAGCGCCGGACCTGCGATTTCGTCATCACCTGCGAGGTCCTGTGGGCGAGCCCGTCGCCCGTCTGCAGGTAGTAGCGGTAGAGCGGATGGTTGCCGAAGCCCCGTTCCAGGCCGCTCAGCGCGCCGTTCACGGCGCCGTCCACCGTGCCGTCGTGCTCCTTGACGACGGCGGGCTGCATGCGTAGCCGCGCCGCCTGGCGCTCGACGTCGAAATCACCGTAAACGATGCGGTCGGCGGCGGACAGCCGCAGCAGCGAGCCCATCGTGCGGTCGGCAAAGTCCTCGAGCCCGCGTTGGTCGTAGAGGTCGCGCACGAAATCGAGCACGCCTTCCAGGTCACTCTGCGTGTAGCGCATGGTTGTTATCCTCGACGCCCGTACCAGAATAGCGCGAACGGGAAGCCAGCGCTATCCGGATGGCTTCCCGCCCGCGGCCTGTCGCTACGCGGGCGGCGTGCCGTCCTTGAACGCGCCTTTCAACTGCTTCCGGAATTCCGGCGTGTCCTTGTGGCCGTGCACCGCGACGGCGTGCTGGACCGCGGCTTCCAGCAGCTCCTTTTCGCTGTCGGCGGCGATGGCGAGCGTGCAGTTCATGTCGCTCGGATAGTTGCGGCAATCGACGTATTTGCGTGACATGGCGAGTCTCCTTATGGTTTCGCTTCGTAAATCAGGTTCAATCGGGCCTTCCTCTGGTACTGGAACGACGCGTTCATCCTCGGCCCGGCGCGGCGGGCTGCCAATACGCCTATTGGCGTATATGGCGCGAGGGATGAGGGATGAGGGATGTCCCCCGCAGTGCGGGGTGGGCTAAAGCTTTACCGCCACCAGATCATTCCTCATTCCTTAGTCGGAGTGAGGCGCCGGGTCGATCCGCGAGCCGCGAGTCACTTCTCCGGATAAGCGTCGAAGGCAATCGCATCCGCCGCGCAGCTCAATGCCTTGGCCATGCTGTTGAGAGAGTCTTCGGTGAGGGCGACTACCTGGTAGTCCGCCTCGATGCCCTTGGCGGCGAGGAAGGCTCTGGCCCTGGCATCCGAGGTCCAGGTCACAACCATGTCCGGCGTACCACCCCCGACCTGGCGGCTGACCGGAAAGCCGTCGGCTCTGCTGACTATTGCGAACATGTTTAGGCTCCCCTCCCGAAATTCTAACTCCTCCGCGCCAAGATTTGCACTATGCCAGGGCTAGGGCAGCAATGACCGGGGAGGGGGTGGCGCCCCCGGCTCGGCCAGCCGCAAATTACCTGGCCATAGTCACCAAAGCGAGAGCCGCGCCGCCCGGAACCGCTTGTACCCAGAGTATCTTGCGGTTCACCGTCATGGCGCCGAACACGCCGGCGGCAATGACGCAGGCGAGAAAGAACAGCTTGATCTGGAATCCCGCCGCCCCGAGGCAGATGCCCCACGCGAGGCCGGCCGCGAGGAAGCCGTTGTACAACCCCTGGTTCGCCGCGAGGGACTTCGACGCCGCCGCAAACTCGGGCGTCAGCCCGAACGTCTTCCGCCCGAACGGCTTGTCCCACAGAAACATCTCGAGCACGAGAAAGTAGGCGTGCAGGAGAGCGACTGCACCAACTGCAATGTTTGCGAGCGTCGTCATATGGATCCTTTGGTACGGTGAAGGCGAAAGTCGGAAAGCCAAAAAACTAAAGGAAGACCGGGTGCGTTTTCTGATCAGATCATGTCCGCGTGTTGAACGGCGGTCATTTGGTCCGTTCGAACGCGCGGAGTTAAACCGGCGATTAGGGTACGGGAGCCGCGGCTCCCGTACCCTAGGCGTCCGGATTTAACGCTACTTGGCCGTTCACACTTGTCTTGGTTTGGTCTTCCTTCGTGTCCTTCGTGTCCTTTGTGTCGAAGCTTTTCTTGGCGTCCTGGCGGTAGGACTTTTCATCATTCACCTTATACCTCCGCCCGACGACCGCCCGCCGAATACCCGTACCCGCGTCGACTGATCGTCACGGAACCGGATTGGCCTGCCTGCCCCGACGCAGAGGGCAACTGTCAATTACCAAAATAATCAATAGGATATGGGTCGCTGTGACATTCTGCCTATGGGTGGCATGGATTGTGCAACAAGTCCAGACCAGGTAGCCAATACAGAGCGTGCCGGTTGCCAGGTGTGCAGGCTAATTTGATGAGGGAGTTTCCCCGTGCCCAGTACCTATTTGTTTGAGCAGAGTGAACTGAATACTGCAACCGGAAACACCGCGCCATTTGCGCTGGCATTTTGCGCCCGCGGCAACGACTGGGCGGAAAGAGGTGAATTTGACCTGGCGATCGACGACTACGACGCTGCAATCAGCATTAACCCGTTGTTCGCGGAGGCCTTGGTCAACCGCGGTGTGGCCTGGGCGCGGAAAGGCGATCTTGAGCGGGCCATTGCCGACTACGACGCCGCGCTCAGAATCAGCCCGCGGGACGCCAAGGCTATTCGCAACCGCAGTCTCGCCCTGGAACAACAGGGCAATCCCGACCGGGATACCAGGCGCACCAATTAATCAGCCACCATGATTAAAGTGTTGAATTTTGAATGTTGAGTTTTGAGTTGAACGCAGAGTTGGGTGTTAACTCAACATTTAACACTCAACATTCAACATTGCTATATCACCCATCACTTATCACCGCCTGAGCGGCGCCGGCGCAACGTCAGGCCTTGACCTTCAGTTTCGACACGTCCTGCACGTTGAACATCGGCTCGCCGCGCATCCAGTGCCCGAAGTTGGCGATGAACATCTCGGCGCAGCGCTTCTCGTTGCCGGTGGAGGCGGATGCGTTGTGCGGCGAGATGATGACGTTGGGCAGGTCCCACAGCGGCGAGTCCGCGGGCAGCGGTTCCTGCCGGTGCGCATCGAGCGCGGCCCCGCCGAGGTGACCGCTGCGGATCGCTGCGATGAGCGCCGCTTCATCCACGATTTCGCCGCGACCGATGTTGACGAGCCGGGCGCCCTTCTTCATGCGCTTGAACGCGCTGGCATCGAGAAGGTTGAGCGTCTCTGACGTCAATGGGCAGGCGATGACGATCCAGTCGGCGCGGGCGAGCAGTTCGGGCAGCTTCGAGGGCGGGTGCATCTCGTCCACCGGCTCGCCAGATTTCAGCGGGCTGCGGCGCACGCCGATCACCTTGAGGCCGAAATTTCGCGCGTAGCCGGCAAAGACCGTTCCGACCGCGCCGACGCCGATCAAGAGCAGCGTCTGGCCGCGCAGATCGTCGGGCAGGGTACTGCCGCGCAACGGGGTCCACTCGTGCTTGAACTGGCCCCGGATGTAAGTGCCGAAACCGCGCGCCAGCATGAGTAGCCCGGTCAACCCCGTCTGCGCCACCGGTTCGGCGTTCGATCCGGTGGAGCTGGTGATGATCACGCCCTTCGCGTCGAGATCGAACACGAACTCCTGTTGCCCGACGCCGGAGCTCGTAAAGTGAACCCACTTCAGTTTCGGCGCGGCCAGCACCATTTCCTGGTAGGCGGAATAAAGCGACTTC
This sequence comes from uncultured Streptomycetaceae bacterium, assembly GCA_964498105.1. Classification (GTDB taxonomy): domain Bacteria; phylum Pseudomonadota; class Gammaproteobacteria; order Burkholderiales; family SG8-41; genus SG8-41. Next base: position 4,436 of record CAZCGD010000352.1, on the reverse strand, counting down.
TCGAAGCGGATGTCGCGGTCCAGGAAGATGCAGTTGACGCGCTCGCGGTCGGCCTGCGTCAGCCGCGCGCCCGGCGCCCCGGGCAACGTCATGAACGAAGCGGCTTTGCCGGCGCGCTCGGCGACGGCCTTGAACTCATCGCCAAAGCGGGTGATGAACTGCCTGGAAACCAATGCGGTGGGCATAGGAGGAAAGGCAAAAGGCAAAAGGCAAAAGGCGAAAGGCGGAAGTCGGATGTCGGAAGTCGAAGGGAAGGCAAACTATACCGGAACCGCAGTGACGAGTGACGGTTGCTGAGCGTCCCCGCACTGCGGGAGTATTACTTTTCCCTTTCCCCCTTTTGCCTTTTGCCTTTTGCCTTTTGCCTTAAAGGGGCGGCCCCGCCACCGTCACTCCGCCTGCACCCCGGCGCGCTGAATGACCTTCGCCCAGCGATCCATGTCGCTTAGGAGCAGCTTCGCGAACTCGTCCGGCGTGTTGTGCTGCGGGTCCACCCCCTGGCCGGCGAGGCGCTCGCGGACGTCGGGCAGTTGCAGTACCGCGACGATCGCCGAGTGCAGGCGGTTCACGATCTCCGGCGGCAGCCTGGCGGGGCCGGCGAAGCCGTACCACAGGCTCGCTTCGTAGCCGGGCACACCGGCTTCCGCTACCGTTGGGAGATCGGGGAGGGCGGGTGAGCGCTTCGTGCCCGTAGTCGCGAGCGCGCGTAGCCGGCCCGAGCGCGCGTGCGGCACCACCGACAGGCTCGTGCCAAACGTCATGGTGACCTGCCCGCTCATGAGGTCCGTGATGGCGAGCGCCATGCCCTTGTAGGGGATGTGCACCATCTTCGTGTTGGTGAGCGTCTCGAACAGCGCGCCGCCCAGATGGCCCGAGGCCCCGACGCCGGACGACACGTAGGTGAGCTGTCCTGGCCGGGCCCTGGCGAGCGCGATCACATCCTTGACATGCTTCACCGGCAGCGAGGGATGCACGGCGAGGACGAGGGGGCTCGAGGCGACCAGCGTGATCGGCGTGAAGTCCCTGATGGAATCGAATGGAAGCTTCTTGTAAAGGTTGGCGTTCACCGCATGGCCGCTCGGGATCAGAATGATCGTGTAACCGTCCGGCGCCGACCGCGCCGCGACCTCCGTTCCCACGATGCCGTTCGCGCCCGCCCGGTTATCGACGATCACCTGCTGCTTGAGGATCTCGCCGAGCTTCGGCGCGACGATGCGGCACAGCGCGTCGTTGCCCCCGCCCGGCGGGAACGGCGAGACGATCCGCACCGGGCGCGACGGATACGGCTGCTGGGCCCACGCCCCCGCCGCGATTGTCGCCAGGAGAATGAACTGGATTGCTCTTACCATTATTCCTTCGTGTCCGGTCGACCGCGCCTGGAAGGCGCGATTGATTCATGTCCTTCGTGTCGAGGCTTTTCTTGGTTTCCTGACGGCTAATTGTCGGCTTTAGCGGTTCGCTTCGGCGGCGGCAGCGTTTCTTCTCCCAAATCCGGCTCGCCACAGAGGCGCAGCATCTCCGCCCGCGCGGCGTCGCGCAGCGCGATGGCAGCATCCCAATCGCTACCCTTGGGCTCGATCGGCTTGCTGAACGTCACGCTGATGCGGCTGCGACGGAACAGCCAGGCGCCGTCGCGCAGCGCCGAGCGCGTGCCGCGGAGCGTGACCGGGACGACCGGCACGCCGGACTGCGCGGCAATGACGAAGGCGCCCATGCGGAAAGGCAGCAGTCCCGGCATGCGGCGGAAAGTGCCTTCGGGGAACACGATCAGCGACTGGCCCCCGCGCGCGGACATCGCGAAGCGGCCAGCGTCCTCGACCCCGCGCTGCGCGTCGAGGCGATCCACGAACGCGGCACCGATGGCGGTGAGAAAGATGCGCGGCACGAAATGGTCGAGCAACTCTCGCTTGGCGATGAATGACCTGGGCTCGGGCAGCGCGGCGGTCACCACGATGCCATCGAGGTAGCTCGCGTGATTGACGACCATCACGCACGGGCGCCCGGATGGCAGGTTCTCCAGCCCGCGCACGGCGGGCGGCATCCCGATCAGCCACAGGAACGCGCGCGCCAGGCGGCGGCTCAAGCTCCAGCACCATTCGGTTTTTCGAAGCAATGCGCAACCGACCCACACTGTCGCGCCCATCGTGCCGAGCAGGAAGAGGGCGTACGCGTCGTAGAGCCGGTCCAGCGCTGCGCGCAGGCTGCGCCGCGCCTGCGGCAGGACCGCGGCCCAGGCGAGTCGCACCACCTGCAGCCACACCGCGCGCGTGCCGGTGGCGCCGCCGCGCTCGTACACCTCGCGGCTTGCGGCGCGGCGGATCTTGCCGCTCGAGGTCTTCAGCACCGTGCCGGGCGGTGCCAGCATGATGTCGTCCGGGGCCGTGCCAATCAAAGCGACTGCCAGCTCGTTCACCCGGTTGCGCAGCGCCTCGTGTTTCGCGGAGTCAGTCTCGCGCGTCTCGGCGAGCACTACGACCTTCTCGGTGCCGGCCCGTTCGTCGCGGCTGCCGAACACGGCGACGCAGCCCTTGCGTATGCCTTCGACATTGCCGACCGCTTCTTCCAGGTCGTAGGGATGGATGTTGCGGCCCGCCCGGATGATGGTGTCCTTGATGCGGCCGGTGATATAGATGTCGCCCTCTGCGACGTAGCCGTAGTCATCGGTGTTCATCCATTCGCCCTGCAACAGGTCTCGTGTTGCGTCCGGATTGCGGTAGTAGCCGCTGGTGACGGAGGGGCCGCTGAACTGGATCTGGCCTTCCGCGCGCTCCGGCAGCTCGCGGCCGTTGCCATCAACCACGCGGACCTGGTGGCCGGGGATCGGCAGGCCGCACGCGACATGGACGAGGGCGTCCTGGTGTTCAGGACCCACCGGCACTGCGCGCCCGCCGTTCATGAACTGGTCCTTGTCCACGCGATCGAGCCTGGGACCGCGCAGTGGCGGCGGGAAGGAGACGCCGAGCGTGGCTTCTGCCAGCCCGTACACCGGCGCCATCGCCCCGGGCCTGAAGCCATAGCGCGCAAAGCGTTTCGTGAACGCCTCCATCGTCTCGGGCGAGACCGGCTCGGCGCCGTTGAAGGCGAAGCGCCACGTCGAGAGGTCGAGGCCTTCGATGTCGGCGTCCTCGATGCGGCGCAGGCACAACTCGTAGCAGAAATTGGGCCCGCCCGAGAGCGTGCCGCCGTGGCGGTGGATCAACCGCAGCCAGCTCTCCGGCCGCGAGAGGAAGGTGAGCGGCGACATCACCGGGTACTTGAAGCCGTAGACCAGGCTGCCCATCCACGCGCCGATCAGGCCCATGTCGTGATAGAGCGGCAGCCAGCTTACGAACACGTCGGCGGGCGTCGCCCGCAGCGACTTCGCCATCGCGCGGATGTTGACGAGCAGGTTGTCGTGGGTGAGCACCACGCCCTTGGGATTGCCGGTGCTGCCGGAGGTGTACTGGATCATCGCGATGTCCTGAGGCTTCGCGCGATGGGGGGCGGCGAGCGTGCCGGTGCGCATCAGTTCTTCCGGCGTGACGACGTCCTGCAGCGTGTTGACGCGGGGCTTCAACAGCAGCGCGAGCGGCTTCGCCTGCGGCACCGTGATCAGGCATCTGGTCAGCGCGTTCGCCAGGATGCCGCCGTGGCGCTTCAGGTGGTCCTCGATCTGGGACGGGCGCGCGGGGGGATAGATCGGCACCGGAATGCCGCCGGCGAGCAGGATGCCGAAGAAACTGTAAAAATACTCGACGCCGGTCGGCAGCATGATCGCCACAGCCGTGCCCGGCTCGATCCCGCGATCGATGAGGCCGGCGGCAACGGCGCGCGCGGCCTGATCGAGCTCCGCGTACGGTACGACGCGCTCGCCGCCTTGCTCGTGCTGCAGCACGATGTGCGGCCGGTCGGGGTGGCGGCGCACGTGCCACGCGAGCACTTCGGGGAGCGTCGTCGCCTCGTCCGGCGTCTCCGACTCGGGAGCGAGCGCGGACACACGCTCGACCGCGGCGGCGTGTTCGTGGTGGGCGGGGCTCGCGGAGTACAGCGCGCGCAGCACGTCGCGCGGCGTTTCCGCGCTGGCCATGACGGCTTCGGGCAGGCCCACCCCGAAACGCCGCTCGAGGCGCAGGAACAGCTCGACGCGACCTAGGCTGTCGAAACCGAAGTCCTGCTCGAGCCGGGCGTCGAGAGAGGCGGGAATGGAAGCGCGGGAAGGGTGCAGCTCCGCGGCGAGCTTACGCAGCGTCTCGATCAGCGCATCGGCGCTGATCGCGGTGCCGCCTGCTCCCTGTCCTTGCCTTGCAACCGACGTTTCCACTTATAGAATTCCGTGTCGGGGGAAGGTGAAGCGATGCTACCACACGCCCGATGGCGCCCCGGGACGGCAGAGCGCTCCCGGGATTGAGGCCCCGGGAGCGCTCCAGTTACTGCCGGATTGCTCAGCTGCCGACGTG
>CAZCGD010000351.1:0-1716 GCA_964498105.1 uncultured Streptomycetaceae bacterium | reverse complement strand
CCAAACACCAAATCCCAAACAATACTCAAATTCCAAACTCCAAACGTTTGGTGCTTAGTGCTTGAGCATTGGTGCTTGTTTGAATTTTGGTGCTTGGCATTTTGTGCTTGTCTTATCTTTCATCTCTCGCCATCAGGCGCGGTTGAGCTTCTCGTCAAACCAGTTCCACATCTCCGCCACCACCAGCGTAAGGTAGTCGCGCTGGCAGTGCTGCGCGCCGCCTTCCTCGGCGGTGAAGACGCGGAAAGTCTTGTCCTTCGAGCCGCACGCGTCGAATTGCTTCTGCGCGTCCGCCAGCGGGATCTGCTCGTCGTCCGCGCCGTGCACCAGCAGGAACGGGCAGCGCATCTTCTGCATCACGCCGTCGAGCTTGAACGGCTCGAGTTTCCTCAGCGCCTCGTCCACGGATTTCGCGCCCATGATCCACTCGATGTGGTGGCCGGGCACCGAGAGCGAGGTCTTGAAGGAAGCGTCGATGCGCTTCTTCCAGGTGCCGTGGTAGTCCCACTGCGCGCCCCAGGCGATGCAGGCGGCGAAGCGCGGCTCCATCGCGGCGCAGCGCGGGGCGTAGTAGCCGCCGAGACTGATGGCGACGACACCGATCTTCTTCGCGTCCACGTCGGCGCGCTTCTCCAGCCAGTCGACGCAGGCGCTGCCGGCGACTTCGTAGTCGTGACGCAGGTAATAATTGCGGAAACGGATCGCCTCACCGGTGCCGGGGGCATCCATGATCAGGCACGAGATGCCGCGCTTGACGAGATCCGGCACGCCCCTCACGAACTGGATTTCCTTGGTGACGTCGAGCCCGTCGAAGAACACGACACAGGGTGCGCGCTTGCCCTTCGCGTTCTGCGCGTGGACGAAGTAGCCGGGGAGGCTGCCGTTTTCGTACGGCACTTCGACGATTTCGATCTTGAGGTCCGTCAGCGCCGCGTGGCGGTGGAAGCAATCGACGCCCTTGCGGTAGGCGTCGAGGCCGACCTTGTCCTTCGGGGTGCGAAAGCGTTCCGCCATCTGGTAGTAGTTGCACGCGCGCAGGTAGGCGTGCGCGGCGGCGTAGCGGTGCCCGGACTTGTCCCATTTCCCGGCGTACGCCCGCACGCCGTCGGCGACTTTCACGCAGGCATGAAACCACGCCTCGTCGTCCTCCGGCCCCTTGTCCTTCAGCAGCCGCCCGATCTTGTTGAGCTCGCCCATCTCCGCGCCGCCGTAGGCGATCGAGCCGATCATGTTGACGAACGCCGCCGACCAACGGTAGTTGCCGGGGAAGTACATGAAGTACGCGGGGTCTTTTTTCTCAACCATGGTTCTCCCTTTTCTTAGAAAAGCGTGATTCGTGATTCGTGGCATTAACGCTAAGACCAGTCACGCATCTCCATGTCACGCCTTACCATGTCACGCCGCACCACGTCACGCACCATCAAGTCACTCACCATCATGTCACTCTTCATTCAGGCTGGATGCCCGCCGCCTTCGCCACTTTCGCCCATTTCTCGGTCTCGGCCTTGATGAACGCAGCGTATTCCACCGGGCCGTCGCCTGCCACCTCGTAGCCGATAGTTTCCATCTGCTTGCGGATCTCGGGGTTGGTGAGCGACTTGGTGAGGACGGCGTGGATGCGGTCGATGACCGCCCGCGGCGTGCCAGCGGGCGCGAGCACGCCGTTCCAGTTGTAGCTCGAGTAGCCCTTGACGCCTTGCTCCTGCGCCGTCGGGC
>CAZCGD010000350.1:0-2655 GCA_964498105.1 uncultured Streptomycetaceae bacterium | reverse complement strand
CGAGCGCAAGCCCGGCGGTGTGGCCGTACGAGCTGAAGACCTTCGCCCGCCCCAAGGGCCAGGGAACGCGCGTCATCATCACCGAGTGGGACCTGCCGCGCCCGACGATACAGCCGCACGACGTAGTGGTCGATTCGAAGGGCACTGTCTGGTATTCCGACTTCGGTTCGCAGTTCATCGGCAAATTCGACGCGAAGACCGGCAAGCTGACGGAGATCCCCACGCCGGAGCTGAAGAAGGGCTCGCCGCTCGGCGCGCTCTCCATCCGCATGGATCGGGATGAGAACCTGTGGCTCGGCATGATGTACCAGGCGGCCATCGGCAAGTTCGATACCAAGAGCGAGAAGCTGCAAACCTGGCAGATACCCGCCGAGTGGAACCGGCCCAACACCCAGGTCAACATGACGAGCCCGCTCAATATCGCCGTCGACGGCAAGGTGTGGACGCAGAACAATGGCTTCGCCGGCGTGCACCGCGTGGACCTGAAAACCGGCCAGTGGGAAACGTGGGAGCCGTTCAAGGCGGCGCCCGTCGGGCACAACATCTACGACGTGATCTCCGACTCAAAGAACAACGCGTGGTTCACCGACATCGGCCGGGAAACCATCGGCCGCATCGACGCGGTAACCAAGGAAGTCACGCTCTACGAGACGCCGACCAAGAGCTCGGGACCGCGCCGCGGCATCATGGACGCGCAGGACCGCATCTGGTTCGGCCAGTACCGCGGCAACCGCATCGGGATGTTCGACACGAAAACCGAGAGCTTCAAGGAGTGGGCGGTGCCGACGCCGTGGTCGGGCCCCTACGACGTGGCGCTCGACAAGAACGGCGAGGCGTGGACCGGCTCGATGCTGAACGACCGCATCGCGCGGCTCGACCCGAAGACCGGGCAGTTCGTGGAGTACCTCCTGCCGCGGACCACCAACATCCGCAGGGTGTTCGTCGACAGCTCGACGAATCCGGTCACCTTCTGGACCGGCAGCAACCACGGCGCGTCCATCATCAAGCTCGAGCCGCTCGAATAGCCGAAGTGGCGGCGCTGGATGAATACGACCACCGTACTGCTGATCGTTCACGGGCTGCTCGCGGTCGCACTGCTGGGGGCCGTCACGCACCAGGCGCTGAGCGTCTGGGCGCCGGCGCGCAAACCGGCCGGATCCTTCGTCGGGCGCTTCCGCGCGGTGCCGGGCGCGCCCTACGCGAACGCCATCGTTGTTTTGTACCTGCTCGCGTTCCTGCTCGGCGGCATCATCTACGCTGAGTATCGGATCGAGGTCAGGACAGTCGTCGAGCAACTGGGGTTGTGGGCGCAGAACGGCTCCTTCGAGCTGAAGGAACATTTCGCCGCGGTCGGCCTGGCGATACTGCCCGCCTACTGGTACTACTGGCGGCAGCCGGCTACCGGGGGCGCCCGCACCCGCGACCTCCTGACTGCCCTGCTTGCCTTTATCGTGTGGTGGAATTTCCTGGTCGGGCACATCCTCAACAACATCCGGGGGTTCGGGTCATGACGGCGCCGCGCTCGTTTCCCGCCTTTGCCATCGTGTTCGCGGTCGTGTTCGCGGTGGTCTATGTGTTCGCCGTCGAGGCGAACTACGCGCTCTTTACCTATCACCCTGCCATTGGCGAGTTCGGCGCGGGAGTCCAGCCGCCGAAGGATGGCCCCGCCATGTACTGGTACGGCTGGCTGGCGACCTCCGGGATCGCCGCGTCGCTTGCCGGCCTGCTCGCGTGCCTGCTGCCCGAGTCCCTGGCGCGGCGGCTCTGGTCCGGCTGGACGTGGGCCGTGCCGGTGGTGGTGATGGTGGTGTTCTGCTATCTCCTCAGGAATTACTTCCTGCGGTAGCGGGCCGGGGCACGACCTGCATCCTGCCGCCCGCGAAGCGTGATTCTCCCGTACCGATTCCTGCGCTTGCTTGCCTGCCTGGCGCTGGCCGCTGCTGCGTCGGGCGCGCGGGCGGGCGGCGATTCGTTCGAGCCGGACGACCATTCCCCGGACGAAGGGCCGGCGTACTTCGGCTTCGTCAAGGATGAGCGCGGAGTCCCCGTTCGGGACGCGAAGGTATCCGCGAGTTACAAGACCAGCCTTACGCTGGTGACCCGCACCAATGCAACCGGCGCGTATAAGGTACGCGGCTTCAAGAAGGAAATCAGCCCCAACGACGTCACGATCACGTGTTCCAAGGACGGCTACAAGCAGATCCGGGTCTTCAGGCGCCCCCTGGTCAAGGGCAGGCCGGTCAGATCGGTCGAGACCGAGTGCCGGCTGCAGCGCGTGAAGTAGCCCGCTAGAGCCCGTGTCACCAATCCATCGTATCGGCGGCGCCGCCCTGTTTGTCATGCTCGCCACGAGCGCTACAGCGGCCTGCGCGCAGGCGACCGTCCTCCGCTACGGCCAGGCGAGCTCGGCGGCGCGCAGCATATTCTCGCTTCCCATCGTGGTGGCCGAGCGCGAGGGGTTGTTCCAGAAGGAAGGGCTGGACTTCCGCGTCGTCATTCCCATTCCCGGCGGCTCGGACAAGATGATCGCCGCGCTCCACGACGATACCGTGGATGTGACCCACGTCGCCACGACGTTTCTCGTGCGCGCCGCGCTCGCGGGCTCGGACGCCGTGGCGATCGCCGCCGAATTCAACAACCCCATCTACTCCCTGG
>CAZCGD010000349.1:0-6968 GCA_964498105.1 uncultured Streptomycetaceae bacterium | reverse complement strand
TTGAACCTTGAACCTTGAACCTTGAACCTTGAACCTTGAACCTTGAACCTTGAACCTTGAACCTTGAACCTTGAACCTTGAACCTTGAACCTGGAACCTGGAACCGTATTTACGCTGCTACAATGCGGCCTCCCACCCGTCATCAATAAGAATCCCAAGGAACCGGCATGGACATCATCCCCAATCACACCAAGCGCCGGCTCAAGGCCGGCGACATCGCCCTCGGCATGGGCGCGCGGCAGGCGCGCACTGTAGACATCGCGATGATCGCGAAGACCTGCGACTTCGACTGGCTGTTCATCGACATGGAGCACAGCTCGATGGACGTGGACTTGGCGTCGCAGCTCGCTATCGCCTGCCTCGGTGCCGGGATCACGCCGCTCGTGCGCGTGCCCGGGCACGAGCACTATCACGCGTCGCGCCTGCTCGACAACGGTGCGCAGGGCATCGTCGCCCCGCACGTGGACACCGTCGAGGAGGCGAAGCGCATCGCCAGCGCCTGCCGCTACCCGCCGGTCGGTCACCGCTCGCTCGCGGGCGCGATGCCCCAGTTGAACTTCCGCACGCTGCCGGCGGGCGAGGCGACGCGCATCATCAACGAGGAGACGCTGGTGATCGTCATGCTGGAAACCCCGAAGGCGATCGCCAATGCGGACGCGATCGCGCAGGTGGAGGGCGTGGACGGGCTGCTGATCGGGACCAACGATCTCTGCGCCGAGATGGGCATCCCGGGCAAGTTCACCGACCCCAAGGTCGAGGACGCCTACCGGACCGTCGTCGCGGTCTGCAAAAAGCACGGCAAGATTCCCGGTATGGGCGGCGTCTACGAGACCAAGCTCATGGAGAAATACATCGGCTACGGCATGCGCATGATCCTCTCCGGCTCGGACCTGTCGTTCATGATGGCCGGCGCGCGGGCGCGCACCGAGTTCCTTCGCTCCGTGAAAATCTAAGAAATGGACAGGATTAACAGGATTAACAAGATTCAAACAACAAACGCGAGTCGTTTTCGGTCTTGTTTTTGATCTAATCCTGTAAATCGTGTAAATCCTGTCCATTCTGGTTTTGGCCGTTCGACCGTTGAACTTGTAAATTCTGTCTATCCCGGGTTTCTTATGAGTCATGACACACCGATAACGGCGCCAAAACTGCCGACGCCGCCCGGCGCGTGCGACACGCACATGCATATCTACGAGCCGGGGTACCCGCTCCGGGCGGAGGCGAGCCATCCCAGCCAGCCCGGCACGCTCGCACATTACCGATTGGTGAAGCAGCAACTGGGCCTGACGCGCACCGTCATCGTGGCGCCTTCCGGCTACGGAGCGGACAACAGCTGCACGCTGGCAGCGATGGCGAAGCTGGGCGATGACGCGCGCGGCGTGGCGATCGTGGATCCTGCCGCGCCGGACGCAGAGCTGGAGCGGCTTACCAAGGCGGGCATCCGCGGCATCCGCTACCACATGCGAGGCGGCGTGCTGACCTGGGACACCATGCCGCGGATGGCCGCGCGCGTGGCGGCTTTCGGCTGGCACGTGCAGTTGCAGTGCGAATCACGCGAGTTGAGCGAGCACGAGGCCATCATCACCAGGCTGCCGTGCGACCTGGTAATAGACCACATCGGCCGCTTCGATGCCGCGACGCCCGAGACCGACAAGGACTGGCGCCTCCTGCTGAAGCTGCTCGCGACCGGCCGCTGCTGGGTCAAGCTCTCCGGCCCCTATTACGGCTCGAAGAGCGGCCCGCCGCTCTACGCGGACAAGGCGCGGATCGCGAGAGCGCTGATCAAGGCCGCGCCCGAGCGCATGGTGTGGGCGAGCAACTGGCCGCATCCGTCGTTCAAGAAGAACTTTCCGGACGAGGGCAAGCTGCTCGACACGATCGCCGAGTGGACGCAGGACGAATCGCTGCGCCGGAAAATCCTGGTGACCAACCCGGCGAAGCTGTACGGGTTCTAGGTGTTTTCTGCCGGTGCCCTAGCTGCGGTCCACGCCACTCTTCACTTGGCCGGAAGGCGGATGCTTGCGAGATCGGTTCCCACGACCGTATTTCCAGTGAACCCGCTCGCTTCAACCGCCTTCCTGTAATCTGCTTCCGTCAGGGGACCGTCGGGAACCTTGAATGGGCCATGGCGCACCGCCCCGAGCGACGGGGCCATATGAGTGAGCATGAGATGCTTTGCCCCAACCCGTTTCGCCATCGCGCCGAGATCGGTGGTCGAGCTCTGGCGATAGAAAACCGGCGCCGGCATTCCGCTGTCCCGGTTCGGCCCCATGACCGGATGCATCGTCGAATGCACGATGATGTCAACGCCCCTCGCCAGCATCTCGACCTGCTCGGAAGTGGACGTGGCGCGCGGCGGCGCGACGACATCGCTGCCCGCATCGCCACCGATCACCACGCTGCCCGCGGGCGTGTCCACGCGATAGGATGCATGGCCCGCAATGTGGGTTGACCGGATTGCGCTCACCTTCACCTCCCCGGAGGACCAGACGGCCTGCGGCTCGTTCTTTGGCTCGAAGGTGATGACATTGGCCAGATCGGCCGGCCCGCCCGCGAGACGCGCCTTGTCCTCCGCGCGGCGCTGGGCAATCTCGCCGGACTGGATGAAGGGATCGCCCACATGCGCGGCGAGCTTCCTGCAACTCAGCGTGTGTCCCAGCGGCGACGCCGCGTCGGCGCTGCAGACCACGTCGAGCTGCGGTCCTTTCGAATTGTAGTTCCAACGCTGCTGAATGACGTCGGCAAAGCCTTCGGTATGATCCGAATGCATATGCGTAAAGAAAATCGCGTTGAGCTGAGCGGGCGTCACACCGACCTGCGACAGCCGCATATTGGTGCCGCGCCCCGCGTCGAACTGCAGTTTCACGGCGCCGCAGTTGTTGCCGTCGTCGCCGAAGCGCACCAGCGTACCCGCGCCCGCCTGGCCGTTGAAAAGGGCCGGGCCGCTCTGTGTGCCAGTCAATGTCACGACCAGACATGGCTGGGCTGCCGCCGTCGGACCCATGGCCACAAGCCACACACTGCCGACAAGCACTATTGCGCTCGAGAATTGTTTAATGTAGAAACGCATCCAGCTCTCCCTGCTTGTGCGGCGAGCGTCTTCAGTCGGCACTGCTTGCCTCACCCCTCACTGTTTCTTCACACCACCCTTGCCGACGACGAACACCATCATGTCCTGCCCCATCTCCAGCGGGCCCGAGTAGGCGGCAAACGCGGTGCGCTACAGCGCGCGGGGTCAGCGGCTTGCCGGCAGCGGCGGCAGGTCGTTGAAGTACCCCGGATTGGTCTTTTGTACGTCCGCCATGAACGACGTGACGAACTGGTCCGGAATGTTGAGCCGTGCTGCGCCCTTGAGCGTATTCTTCAGGATGTCGTCCTCGGCGGCTTCGAACGCCTTCATGACGGGCGCCGAGACGCGCGGATCGTAGCTGATGTGCTGAACCGCTTTCCTTGCTACCGCGAGGTTCGTGCCGGGCACGAACTTGGCGAAGATCTCGACGGCCTCATTGCGGTTCTTGCGGGTGTACTGCGAGGCCATGGCCAGGCCGGCAACAAAGTTCCGGACGACCTGCGGGTTGTTCTGGATGGTCGGCTCGTGTGCGGTAGCGACCATGATATAGGAGAGGTGACCACCGCCGCGCAGCACTACATACGAATCCGGAACGGTCTCGAGGACGACGGTGTTGAAAGGCTCCCACGAAACCACCGCGTCGACTTTTCCTTCCTTCAGGGCGGGCGCGAGCGCAGGCGGCGCCATGATGTTTTGTATGGTGACGTCCTCGTATTTCATGCCGCGCCGGGCCAGCACCATCTTGAAGTACTCGTCGGAGGTCTGGGCCTGCGCCAGCCCGACGCGCTTGCCTTTCAGGTCTTCCACGGTCCGGATGCCCGAGTCCTTGCGCGCCACGATCGCGAGCGGTTCGTCGGCATTGTCGCGCGTGGCGTCGCTCATGATGATGCCGATTACCCGGAACGGTTCGCCGCTGTGGCGGGCCTTCAGGAAGGTAGTCACGCTCATGTCACCGATCTGCACTTCACGCCTTTGCATGGCGCCCACCATGTCCGTTCCGGTGTTGACGATCTTGAGGCGGACTTCCACGCCGTGCTGCTTGAAGAATCCCTTATCCGCGCCGACGTACATCGGCAAGTGGCCAAAGTTGCTGCCAACCACGACGTCGAGCACCGGCACCCCTTGTGCCGCCGCACCTCCGGCGAAACCGCAGAACCAGCTCAATGCGACGCCTGTCGCAAGCTTTGCAAATGCCGTGAATGTAATCCTTGTCATCACCGCTCCTTTTCGACCAAGTTGATCCGTTTGACCATCTGCAACAAGCCACCGGCACGCGCAAGCGCGGTTACCGCCCGAGCTACTACATGCAAGTGGGCCTCGCGCCCTTCGGGCCCGGCTCTGACCGGCTACTTCCCGGCGGGAGCCAATTCCTTGCTCGTGCCGGCTTTCGTCTTGCTCGCGTCGCGTTTAGCCATAATTTCATCCAGCTCGCCGTGCGTGGTGTGCAATGTGAGCAGCCAGCGCTGCCCCCCCGACATGAAACCAACGTAGTGTCCCATCTCCACGAGTTCCGGCTCGGTGAATTCAGCATGCAGTTGCGCCCACATCGCCTCGTCCGCTTTGGTGGGGTCGCTCATGATTGCGTCACAGTAACGCAACGCGATTTTTTCACGATGTGTAAATTGGTCCGAGGCAAGATAGGATTGTTTTTCGTCCAGCAGTGACATCCGGTGGCCTTTTACGTGCACAAACTGTGCCGTATTCAAGGTCCCTCAGTAATGGCAGTCTGTCTTGAACATGGAGCCCCATGAGGTGGCAATGCGGGCGCGCAATAGTTCGCGCAACTCGGGTTCAAGCACTCCTTCGTCACGCATGGTGCGAATCAGCTGCGTGAACGAACGCATCACCACCTTGTTATGCGCGCGAATCGCCTGATTCTCGGGGCCCGGTTTGCCGGTCCTGATGGCATCCATCAGCCATTCGTGCATTTCCGGATCCTGGACATCATCGGGATGGATGTAACTGATACGCGCCACGGATTGCTCCTTTCATGGACTCGTCAGCGAGTAGATGATGAACTGCTCCCCAACATTGAAAATAATATATATTATCGATACTGGTAACACAATATATATATAAAGTCGGACTTGTCGATCGAGATAATCCATGCGTCTCCCGGTGCAAATGTGTCGCTACGGGGCAGCGGCGGCGGCAATCCTGCTGACCGGGGCGGCTGGCGCCGCAGAGATCGCCACCTACCCTATTAGACCGATTCGTCTGGTGGTAGGCCAGGAGGCGGGCAGCGCGCTCGACAATAGCGTGCGCATCCTCACGGCCGGACTGGGTTAGAAGACCAAAACCGAGGGAAGCTCACATTTGACCGATGGCATCAGAGACCCAAAGGGGGTACTCATGTTTCGTAAAGTGCTGGTTGTGGTATTGGCGGTATTCGCGGCTCCAATCAATGTTTCGGCGCAGAGTTGCACGGGAAACCCGGTGACGGTGCAGATCCTCGGTTCCGGCGGGCCCCGGATCAATCCGGATAGAGCATCTGCCAGCTACCTGCTTTGGGTTGGCTCACAAGCCAAGGTTCTCGTCGATACCGGCGGAGGCGCGTACCTGCGCTTTGGTCAGTCGCGGGCAAAGCTCGCCGACCTGTCGCTGGTGGCCATCAGCCATTTGCATCCAGACCACGTTTCCGATCTGCCCGCCATCTTGTGGACGAGTACTTCCATTCGCAAGGAGCCCTTGCCGATCGTCGGCCCCTCCGGTGCCGAAGGCATGACGGATTTTCAGACATTTCTCAACCGCCTCTTTGATGGAGACAATGGGGCGTTCCAGGTGCTGCGCAACACCCTGGGTGCGCCGCCAGCGCCCGTCGCCTCGGGCGGGGTGCGCCTCGAGGTCGGCGTCGCCGATGCGAAAAAACCGGAAGCCACCACCGTGTTCGACAAAGATGGCCTGACCGTAACCGCGTTTGGCATACCGCACGTCCCGTTTCCGACGCTCGCGTACCGCGTGCAAACGCGCGGCGTTTCAATCGTGTTCAGCTCGGATCAGACCGGAACCAATCCCAGGTTCATCGACTTCGCCAAGGGGGCCAATGTGCTAATCATGCATATGGCCATAGCTGCGGGGGCGAAGAGTCCCTTGCATGCATCGCCGGCAGTTGTTGGCCGCGTCGCTCAGGAGGCTGGCGTGGGCCGTTTAATCATCAGCCATATCGGTGTTTTTGATCTTGACGCGGCGGTCGCGGAAGTGAAGCAGGCGTATACCGGTCCGTTGACCGTCGGTGCGGACCTCCAATGCACGCCGGTACAATGAACTGCCTGCGGCCATAGACCATAGAGGGTTGGCTTCGGTACAAACGAAGGAAATTGGGGAACAATTAAAGGGGAGAATCCACGGTGTTTTTGCAGAGGGGCTAACTGTGATATCCCGGGTTTTGTTTTTAACTGATTTACAACTGTCGCACCAAAGAGGAGGTTTTGCGTTCGGTAACCTCAGCTTACGCAGGCCCGCTCAGTTTCGCGAATGACAAGATGCGTTACGACTTTGGCAATCGATAATGCCTGTTCGTCTATCTCCCTCGACACGATAGCGACAAATGGAGGTTGCCATGCGTTGTATTGCAAGATTTTCGACATTTGGGGCCATTGCCCTGCTGCTTTGTTGCGGCCACGCCAGGGCCCAGCCGGATCAAGGAGCTTTCCCGCAGAAACCCATCCGGCTGATCGTTGGCCATTGGCGTACCGGTTCTTCCGTTATGTTTTCTAGGCTGATGCAACCCAAGCTCGCAGCGCTGTTGGGGCAGGAGGTGACCGTCGCTTTGTCGAAAGCGATACGGCTCGCGTCATTGCGACCGTCAAGGCTTTGGGTATCAAGCCGGTCGAAGCGAATTGAGATAGTTTTCCCAACCAATGATTTGATCTTCAGGATAAACCCATGCGAACTCTGC
>CAZCGD010000348.1:0-4875 GCA_964498105.1 uncultured Streptomycetaceae bacterium | reverse complement strand
TTCGACGTGACTTCATTCCCGCGCCGCCTGGTGCTGACTTGTTCCACCGCCCTGCTCGCAGCCGCTTCTGCCGCCGTCTGCGCCCAGACCTACCCGGTCAAGCCGGTGCGCCTGATGGTGCCATTTGTCGCCGGCGGCAATACCGACATCATCGCTCGCGTCGTCACCCCCGAAATGAGCAAGGCGCTGGGCCAGCAGCTCGTCATCGAGAACCGCGGCGGCGCCGGCAGCGTCATCGGCACCGAGGTGGTGGCCAAGTCGCCCCCGGACGGCTACACGCTGTTGATGGTGTCCGCCGCCCACGTGATCAACCCGGCGATGGCCAAGAAGCTGCCCTACGACTCGATCAAGGACTTCGCGCCGATTTCCATCGTGGCGGACGTCCCGACTGCATTCGCCGTGCACCCCCTGCTGCCGGTGAAGAACGTGAAAGAGTTCATTGCGCTCGCCAAGGCGCGGCCCGGGCAGTTGAACTACTCCACCGCCGGCCGCGGCACGGTCGGCCACCTGTCCGCCGAATTGCTGAGCTCGATGGCGAAAATCAAGATGGTGCACATCGCCTATAAGGGCACCGGTCAGTCGATCACGGATTTAATCGCGGGGCACGTGCAGTTGCAGTTCTCCAGCATGCCGGCGGTGGTCAATCAGGCACGCGCCGGCAAGCTGCGCCTCCTCGCGCAGACCGGCGAGAAGCGCTCCGCTGCGGCGAAGGACGTGCCCACCATGCTGGAGTCCGGCGTCAAGGGCTTCGTGGTTTCGAGCGGCTTCGGCCTGCTCGCGCCGGCAGGGACGCCGCGAGCAATCATCGACCGCGTGCACGGCGCGCTGTTGAAGGCGCTGGCCGAACCGAACGTGCGGAACAATCTCTCGGGCCAGGGCGCCGACCCCGTCGGCAATACCCCCGAGGCCTATGACGCGTTCAACAAGGTCGAGATCGCCAAGTGGATCAAGGTCGCGCGCGATGCGGGCATCGACCCAGAGTGACGGGAGGGATGAGGGGATGAAGAATAAGGCGAAAGGCGAAAGGCGAAAGGCGAAAGGAAAAGACGACAAGGCAAGAACAGGCAGGCAGTTGCACTTCCTCCTTTCGCCTTTCGCCTTCCTCCTTTGCTGCGCGCTCGCGGCGACCGCAAGCGCGCAGCAGTTCCCGTTGAAGCCGGTGCGGGTGATCAACCCGGCGGCGCCGGGCGGCAACAGCGATATCTTCTTCCGCATCTTGTCGCCCAAAATGAGCGAGATCCTCGGCCAGCCGGTCGTCATCGACTATCGGCCCGGCGCCGGCGGCGTCATTGGCGCGGACCTCATCGCGAAGAGCCCGCCTGACGGCTACACGACAGGGATCGTGGCCGGCAGCTTTTTGATCAACCCATCGCTGATGCGGAAGCTGCCGTACGACACGGTGAAGGACTTCGCACCACTCGGACTCATCGTCGACGTGCCGACCGGAGTCGTCGTCCATCCCTCCCTGCCCGTCAAGAACATGAGGGAATTGATCGCGCTGGCAAGGGCGCGTCCTGGACAACTCAACTATTCGAGCTCGGGTCCCGGCGCGGTTGGACACCTTTCGGGCGAACTCCTCAACGCGCTCGCCCGGATCAACATCGTGCACATTCCGTACAAGGGCATCGCCCCCGGCATGATCGACCTGGTCGCGGGCCACGTGCAGATTTCGTTTGCCAGCGTGCCGATCATCCTCGGCCACGTGCGCCAGGACAGGCTGCGCTTGCTCGCGCAGGCGGGGGCGAAACGGGCAGTCTCGCTGCCGGACGTGCCGACCGCGGTGGAAGCGGGCGTACCGGGCTTTATCGTGAGCAGCGGGTTCAGCTTTGTCGGTCCCACCGGTATCCCGCGGCCGATCGCGGAAAAGCTCAACGACGCGCTCGCCAGGGCGCTCCGCGATCCCGCCAATGCGAAGACGCTGATCGACGGTGGCGCCGAGCCGATCGGCAACACGAGCGCGGAGCACGCGGCCATCATCAAGAGCGAAATCGAGAAATGGCGCAAGGTGGTCAAGGCGGCGGGAATCGAACCGCAATGAAGCGTGACATGGTACTGCGTGACATGGAAAGGCGTGACATGGTGAATCGTGACATGGTGCGGCGTGACATGGTGCGGCGTGTCTTAGCGTCTAGGTGCTTGGCTACGCACGCATTATCACGTCACGCATCATCACGTCACGCAGTACCATGTCACGCCTTTCCATGTCACGGTGTATATGAATCAGTTTGACTGGGACTTTCCCTACCCCTCCCAGCGCATGCCGGTCCTGGCGCGGAACGTGGTGGCGACGTCGCAGCCGCTCGCGGCGCAGGCGGGCCTCTCCATGATGATGAAAGGCGGCAACGCGGTGGATGCGATCCTCGCCACCGCGATCTCGCTCACCGTGCTCGAGCCCACCAGCAACGGCATCGGCAGCGACGCGTTTTGCATCCTGTGGGACGGAACCAGGCTGCACGGCCTCAACGCTTCCGGCCGCTCTCCCGCGGCGTGGACGCTCGACCGCTTCAAGGGCAGGAGCGAGATGCCGAAGCGCGGTTGGGACTCGGTGACGGTGCCGGGCGGCGTCGCAGCCTGGCTCGATATGTCGCAGAAATTCGGCAAGCTGCCGTTCGCCGACCTGTTCGAGCCGGCGATCCGCTACGCGACCGATGGTTACATGGTCTCGCCCACCATTTCCCGGCTGTGGGCGGCGCAGGTTGCGGAACTGAAAAACCAGCCCGGCTTTGCCGAGACCTTCATGCCGCGCGGGCGGGCGGTGGCGGCCGGCGAAAAATTCGTCGCGCCCGGCCACGCCGCTACGTTGAAGCGCATCGCGGAAACGAAGACGGAATCGTTCTACCGGGGCGATCTCGCCGGGAAGATCGCGGCGTGGGCGAAGCAGCACGGCGGCGCCATGACGATGGCTGACCTCGCCGCCCATAAGAACGACTGGGTCGAGCCCATCGGCATGGACTATCGCGGCTACACCCTCCACGAGATCCCGCCCAACGGACAGGGTATCGCGGCGCTGCTGGCGCTCGGCATCCTGGAGAACTTCGACGTGGCCGGTCTGCCCCTGGATTCCGCCGACAGCCTGCATTTGCAGATCGAGGCGATGAAGCTGGGTTTCGCCGACATCTACGAGTACGTGTCCGACCCGGCGACGATGCGCGTGAAGAATGCCGAGCTGCTCGACAAGCGCTATCTCAAGCAGCGCGCCAGCCTGATAGACATGAAGCAGGCATCCACGCCCTCTTTCGGCAGGCCGGGCAAGAGCGGCACGGTCTATCTCACCGCGGCCGACGCATCGGGCATGATGGTTTCCTACATCCAGTCGAACTACTCCGGTTTCGGCTCGGGGGTAGTGGTCGGCGACACTGGCATCAGCCTTCAGAACCGCGGCTCCGGCTTCGTGCTGCGCCCCGACCACGCCAACGTCGTCGCGCCGGGGAAGCGCCCGTTCCAGACCATCATCCCCGGGTTCGTCACGAAAGACGGCAAGCCGGTGATGAGCTTCGGCGTGATGGGCGGCTCGATGCAGGCGCAGGGCCACACCCAGGTCATGCTGCGGATGGTGGACCACCACCAGAATCCGCAAGCCGCGGCCGACGCCCCGCGCTGGCGCGTGGACCAGGGCCTCGACGTCAACGTCGAGCAGGGAGTCACCGCAGCCGTGATCGACGACCTCAAGCGCCGCGGCCACCGCATGACCCAGGCCGACCGCTGGAGCACCGACTTCGGCCGCGCGCAGTTGATCTACAAGATGGACGACGGCTACTTCGCGGCATCCGAGCGGCGGACGGACGGACAAGCCGTCGGCTTTTGATAACGCGTGACATGATGATGCGTGACGTGATGGTGCGTGACGTGGTGCAGCGTGACATGGTGAAGCGTGACTAACGCTTACAGTCCCCTGCACTAACACGCCATATCATGTCACGAAGTATCACGTCACGCCCTTTCATGTCACGCCTTATCACGTCACGCTTCACCAAAAATCATGTCCGAGCATAAAGCCACGATCAAATGGACCCGCGACGGCAAGGACTTCACCTACAAGACCTACAGCCGCGATCATGTCTGGGTCGCCAACGGGAACGAGATTCCCGCTTCCGCGACGGCGGCGTATTTGGGAAACCCGAACCGCGTGGATCCGGAGGCCGCGTTCGTCGCGGCGCTGTCGAGCTGCCACATGCTGACCTTCCTCGCGCTCGCGTCGAACAAGGGCTTCGTCGTGGACCGCTACGAGGACAGCGCCGTCGGGCATCTCGAGAAGAATGCCGCGGGCAAGATGGCGGTGACGCGGGTGGAACTGCATCCCCGGATTGTGTTCGGCGGCACGAAGACGCCGGCGCAGGCGGACCTCGACTGGCTGCACGACAAGGCACACAAGGAGTGCTTCATCGCGAACTCGGTCACCACCGACGTCCGCGTCGTCCCGACGTAGAAACCTCGCAACGCCGCAAGTTGCGCTCTACAGCTTGCTAAAACAATAACAAGATCAATAGTTTACATGCTTGTTTCCCTCTGACGCCGATCCGGCTGTCGGTATTGCTGTACTTTCCGTCTGGTCGCGCAATAATATCCAGCGTTTTCGCTAACTATTTGATGTTAGGTGTCTCAACAGTAAGGAGAAGCGTTATGAGTGAAATGATGTCTGGTACATCGATGTGGCCATTCGGGCCGCTGATGATGCTGGTTTTTGCAGCGTTGATCATCGTGCCGTTTTGGTTCATCTTCAGAAAGGCTGGATACTCGCAGTGGTTGGGCGTGCTGATGGTAGTGCCCATCGTCAATCTCGTCATGCTGTATTTCCTCGCATTTTCAAACTGGCCAAGGCTGCGAGAAAGGGAAACCAAGCAAGGATGACCG
Source organism: uncultured Streptomycetaceae bacterium (assembly GCA_964498105.1). GTDB lineage: Bacteria > Pseudomonadota > Gammaproteobacteria > Burkholderiales > SG8-41 > SG8-41. The sequence continues at coordinate 24 of CAZCGD010000348.1, read as the reverse complement.
AGCACACGTGTCTTCTCACAGTTC
>CAZCGD010000347.1:0-5778 GCA_964498105.1 uncultured Streptomycetaceae bacterium | reverse complement strand
ATTGCGGCGTCAGGATCGAATTCGACTCATTTCGGCGCGCAGAGCCACTCGTAAAGAGGCCAAACACTATGCGTAAACAATACGACTTCTCGAAATCCAAGCGTGCCAAGTATGTCCCCCACCTTGCCCGACTCCAGGCCGCGGCAAAGGGCAAGACTCGAATTACCATCATGCTGGATAACGACCTGCTGATGACTTTCCGAGCCAAGGCCGAGGCGGAAGGTATCGGCTATCAGACTCTCATCAATCAAAAGCTGCGGGGCGTCGCCAGCGTTTCTCCAGTCGACGAAGCCACTCTGCGTAGAGTCTTGAGAGAAGAACTCAAGGTCGGCTGAGTCCGAGATCCACGTGTGCGGTCTAACTATGCGATGCAGCGTTCGGCGCTTTTCGTCACGCCGCTTGCAAGGACCGCAAGCGGGTTCTACAGGCTTTGGTCAGCAAGCGGCGCGCCGACCGCGCGCCGCCGCTGATCGCGGACGTTAGGCCGCAGAGAGCGGGATTCTCGCACTTGAATCGTTGTATCCAGTCGGATACACTCGGCATGTGTACCAGATACAGCGAACCGAAGTCTTCGCCAAATGGTTGGCTGGGCTGCGGGATGCAAAGGGTACGGCTCGGATTCTGGCGCGGCTGGATTCAGTACGACTTGGCAACTTGGGTGACAGCAAGAGCCTGGGTGGCGGGCTTCATCAGATGCGGATATTTGCCGGCCCCGGTTATCGCCTCTACCTCGCGCCGCGCGGGGAGATTGTGATTATCTTGCTGTGTGGTGGCGACAAATCATCCCAGCAACGGGACATTGCGCGTGCCAGGCGCTTGCTCGTGGAATTGGAGTAACAACCATGGCTAAGCTCAAGGAATTTGATCCTAGCGTCTACCTCACAAACGATGAGGTGGTCGCGGAATACCTTACCGCTGCGCTCGAGGATCCAAATCCTGACGTTTTTCTTGCGGCTGTAGGTAACGTCGCAAAGGCGCGTGGCATGAGTAGCATTGCCGAAGGTTCGGGTCTCGGTCGCGAAAGCCTCTACAAGGCGCTGACCCCAGGCGCCAAGCCTCGCTATGACACCGTACTCAAGGTGTTGCAGAGCCTCGGCGTCAAACTCACAGTCTCTGCGGCCTAACAATGCGATGCAGCGGTTCGTGAGAGGTTTGGCGGTGGGCGCCGCAGGCGCTCTTGAAATTGTTGCGCCTGCGGCGCCTAGTAGCGGCGTACCGCGGGCCGCTCAACGCGGACGTTAGGCGACAACGCTCAGCATCTCAGTCTCCAGGAGTACACATGACTCATCTGCGCGTGTTGGCTGTGCCGGTTGCGGTCTTCGCCATGGGCGGAGTGGCCCACGGGCAAACGGCGACGCTCCCCGAGCTGCGAACAGCGGCCGCCACGATTGCGGCCGACAATCTGCTGGGTCATATCCGAGAACTCTCGTCCGACGCATACGAGGGTCGCCTCCCCGGAACTCCAGGCGAGGAAAAAAGCGTCGCGTATCTGATTTCTCAGATCCAAGCCATCGGGCTTCAGCCTGGCACGCCGACCGGCGATTTTGTGCAGAACGTTCCTTTGTACAGCATCCGCTCGCAAGGCACGATCGTGATCGCAGCTAAGGGCACAGGCATCCCCCTGTCGTCGGGAGCGGACTTCGTCCTGTGGTCGACGTTGCCCGAAGAGCGGATCGAGGTGCGGGATTCGGACCTGGTCTTTGTCGGCCACGGAGTCGTAGCGCCGGAATATCAGTGGGACGACTACGCCGGGATGGATGTAGAGGGCAAGACGGTGATGGTGCTCGCCGGCGATCCACCTGTCGCCGATCCGCGTGACGCCACCAAGCTCGACGACCAGTTCTTCCTGGGCAATGCCCTCACCATCTACGGCCGTACCGGAACGAAGTTGGAGACCGCATTTGCTCACGGAGCGGCCGCCGTGCTCTTGGTTCCGCCCGGCCAGCCGGCTCGCTATCTCTGGGAGAACTACGCGCGGGACAACATGATTCTCCGCGACGGCAACGAACGTAGGCAGGTCAGAGCGGCAGCGCTCGTCACCGCGGAGAAAGCTGCAGCCCTATTCGCGGCGACCGGCAACGATTTCGAGAAAGCACGAGCCGCAGCAGCCGCGCGCGGCTTTCGGGCTTTTGCGCTCGCGGCACGAATCACCATCCGAGTGAGCAACCAGGTGCGCAGCTTCGAATCGCGAAACGTTCTGGCGAAGATCGAAGGCAGTGATCCCGTGCTCAAGAACGAGCTCGTGTTCTACACCGCCCACTGGGACCACCACGGCCGGGAAGGGGAGCGGATTTTTCACGGGGCGAGCGATAACGCCGCGGGAGCCGCCGGTGTTCTGGAGCTCGCCCGCGCGTTTCGCTCGCTGAATCCGGCGCCTAAACGGACCGTAATCTTTCTGTGGCCCACGGCCGAGGAAAAAGGACTGTTGGGAGCGCATCACTACGTCACCCATCCTCTCTATCCGCTGACCTCCACGGTCGCGAATATCAATCTCGACTATTTCACCAACTGGGGATGGGGCCGTACCCGCGACTTCAGCATCATAGGGATCGGCAATTCCACGCTCGACGACCTGACTGCCGAGGCCGTTGAACGCCAGGGCCGCGTTTTCACCGGAGATACAGCTCCTGATTTGGGCTTCTACTTCCGTTCCGACCACTACGAGTTCGCGCGGGCCGGCGTGCCATCGTTGGAAACCAGTCCGGGCATCGACTATTTTGCGAAACCCACCGGGTTTGGCGAAGCGAAGCGCGCCGAGTACATCGCGGACGACTATCACAACGCATCGGACGTGATTAAGCCAGATTGGGACTTACTCGGAGCCATCGAGGATCTTCAGATTCTTCTCGAAGTCGGCTATCGCGTCGCCCAACGACCCGAGCGCCCCGAGTGGAAGCCGGACGCGGTTTGGCGTCCTCGGCCTCTACAGTAAGCTTGTTTCAGCTTCACGCGCGTACCGTTGAACCAGTGTGCGAGCCGCCTAACAAGCAGTTGCAGCGGACCGTGATCGACAAAGTGCCAAGTCACATGCGTCGGCGTGCGGCCGCTGAACTGCGGCGTTAGATCTTCCTGGCCGAGATCGCGCTGGATTGACACTATACGGCAGTGCCGTATAATGCCTCGGTGTTCGGCTTCATCGAAACCCAGCTCTTTACGCGGCTGGTCCGGCAGTATCTTTCAGACGATCAGTACGCCGAGTTGCAGAGGGCTCTGATCGAAAATCCCGAGTTGGGACCGGTCATTGCCGGAACCGGTGGGGTCCGGAAGATGCGCTGGGCGGCTCCAGGTCGCGGGAAACGCGGCGGCTATCGGGTGATCTACTACGTACGCCGCCCGAAGGGCATCATTTGGATGTTGACGATGTACCCTAAGAATGTGGCCGACTCAATTCCAGCCCACGTGCTGCGAGAGATTCGGGAGGAACTTGGCGATGACTAAGCGCAAGCGCAATATCGGCCTCGAGATCCGGGACGGGCTGCGGGAGCTCAAGCGCGGTGACTATGGCCGCGTCATCAACATACCGGATGTAGCAAAGATCCGTGAGAGTGTCGGCCTGTCACAGTCGCGGTTTGCCACCCTCCTCGGTGTCTCCGTTCGCACGCTCCAGGATTGGGAACAGGGGCGGCGCGCGCCGTCGGGTGCAGCCCGAACCCTACTGTTGGTTGCTGATCGGAATCCACACGCCCTGCTCGAAGTCGCCTGAAACGAGATCGCAGGACGATCTAACTATGCGATGCAGCGTTCGGCGCTTGTCGTCACCCCGCTTGCAGAGATTGCGAGCGGGATCCACGGGCCTGGGCTGGCAAGCGGCGCGCCACCGCTGTTCGCCGACGTTAGCTACCCTTTCTAAGCCGCCTCAACTTCTCAATCGCCCGCAACTGCGCCGCCGCTCTGGCCAGTTCCGCCTGCGCCTCGGCAATCTCCATCGCCCCGACGCGATCGCGTAGCGCTTCTTCTGCTCTTTGCTTGGCGGCCAAAGCAGCCGCTTCATCCAGGTCTTTCGCCCGCGCCGCCGTATCTGCAAGCACGGTGATCTTGTGCGGCTGAATCTCGAGCGCACCGCCGCCCACCCAGAACATCAGCTCCTCGCCGCTCTCCGTCTGAACCCGCACTTCGCCGGGCTTCAGGGTCGTGAGCAGCGGCGCGTGCCGCGGCGCGATACCGATTTCGCCGCCCGAAGCCGGCGCGAACACCATCGTGGCGAGTCCCGAGTGGACTTCGCCTTCGGCGCTGACAATATCGATTTGGATGGTGTTGGCCATGATCAGGACAGCGTCTTCGCCTTCTCCACCGCTTCTTCGATGCCGCCCACCATATAGAACGCCTGCTCGGGCAGGTTGTCGTACTCGCCCGCGATGATGGCCTTGAAGCCGCGGATCGTGTCCTTGAGCGCGACGAACTTGCCTGGCGTGCCGGTGAACACTTCCGCCACGTGGAAGGGCTGTGACATGAACTTCTGGATCTTGCGCGCGCGGGTGACCGACAGCTTGTCTTCTTCCGACAGCTCGTCCATGCCGAGGATCGCGATGATGTCCTGCAATTCCTTGTAGCGCTGGAGGATCGCCTGTACGCCGCGCGCTGTGTTGTAGTGCTCCTCGCCGATCACCAACGGATCGAGCTGGCGGCTGGTGGAATCGAGCGGATCCACCGCCGGATAGATACCGAGCGATGCAATCTGGCGCGAGAGCACGACCGTCGCATCGAGATGCGCGAAGGTGGTTGCCGGTGACGGGTCGGTCAGGTCGTCCGCGGGCACGTAGATCGCCTGCACGGAAGTGATCGAGCCAGTCTTGGTCGAGGTAATACGCTCCTGCAGCACGCCCATTTCTTCCGCGAGCGTCGGCTGGTAACCCACCGCGGAGGGCATGCGTCCGAGCAGCGCGGACACTTCGGTGCCCGCTAGCGTGTAGCGGTAGATGTTGTCGATGAATAGCAGCACGTCGCGGCCCTTGCCGCCGGCCTGCTTCTCGTCACGGAAATATTCCGCCATCGTCAGGCCGGTCAGACCGACGCGGAGCCGACAGCCCGGCGGCTCGTTCATCTGGCCGTACACCATCGCGACCTTCGAGTTCGTCAGGTCCTTCTTGTCGATGACGCCGGATTCCATCATCTCGTGATAGAAGTCGTTGCCCTCGCGGGTGCGCTCGCCGACACCGGCGAACACCGAAAGACCGCTATGCGCCTTCGCGATGTTGTTGATCAATTCCAGCATGTTGACGGTCTTGCCGACACCGGCGCCACCAAACAGTCCGATCTTGCCGCCCTTGGCAAACGGAACCAGCAGGTCAATGACCTTGATGCCAGTTTCGAGCAGATCCTGGCCGCCGGTCTGCTCGTCATAAGCAGGCGCCGGGCGATGGATCGGCAGGAACTGGTCGGTCTTGATCTTGCCGCCCTCGTCCTGCGGGTTACCGAGCACGTCCATGATGCGCCCGAGCGTGCCGACACCGACCGGCACCGTGATCGGTGCGCCAGTGCCTTTCACACTCAATCCGCGCTTCAGGCCCTCGCTGCTTCCCATCGCAATCGTGCGCACGATGCCGTCGCCCAATTGCTGCTGCACTTCGAGCGTGAGGTCCTGGTCCACGAGCTTCAGTGCCTCGTAGACGGCCGGAATGCCTTCGCGGGGAAATTCCACGTCGATCACCGAACCGATGATCTGTACGATCTTGCCATTCGTCATCATGCGTCTCCGTCCTAAACCGCTGCCGCGCCGCCGACGATTTCCGAAATCTCTTTCGTGATCGAGGCCTGGCGGGCCTTGTTATAAATAAGCTG
>CAZCGD010000346.1:0-11472 GCA_964498105.1 uncultured Streptomycetaceae bacterium | reverse complement strand
AGAAAAAGGGGCCAGGCTCGAATAAAAGTTATTGTTCCCTTCGCGGTAAAGCTTTTTTCTTCCTTGGCGGGCTTGGGCGGTTCAATATTGTTCTTGGTTTTCCTTTGTGTCCTTTGTGTCCTTCGTGTCTAAGCTTTTCTTGGCGTCTTGGCGTCTTGGCGTCTTGGCGGTGAAGATTTACAACTCTATCACTCATCACTGCGGCGGTATGCCCGCCGCCCTGATGACTTTCTCCCACTTGCCTATTTCGGCGGTGAGGAACACCGCGAATTCGTCCACGCCGCCCCTGGCCGGCTCGATGCCCTGGTTGATGAGGCGCTCCTTCAGGTCGGCGGTGGTGAGCGCCTTGACGGTCTCATCGCCCAGCCTGGAGATCACCGCGCGCGGCGCGCCCGACGGCGCGAGCAGGCCGTACCAGGACGTCGCATCGTAGCCGGTGAGCCCGGCCTCGGCGATCGTCGGCACGCCGGGGAGCACCGCGCTGCGCGTCGCACCGGACACTCCGAGCGGCCGCATCTTGCCGTCCTTGATCTGGGCCATGACCGCCGCCGGCGAGCTGAACATGAGCTGCATCTCGCCGGTCAAGACGCCGATCGAGGCCTGCGAGCTTCCCTTGTACGGCACGTGCACCAGGTCCATGCCGGTCATCGACACCAACAGCGCCATGCCCAGGTGCGTCATGCTGCCGATGCCGGCGGAGCCGTAGTTGAGCATCCCGGGTTTGCGTTTGGCAAGGGCAGTCAATTCCTTGATCGACTTCACCGGCAGGGAGGGATGCGCGACCAGCACCAGCGGGCCGTAACCCACCAGCGACACCGGCGCCAAATCCTTGCGCACGTCGAAGTTCAGCCAGGCAAACAGGGACGGCATCGCGACGGTCGCGTTCGAGTACAGCAGCGTATGGCCGTCGGCCGCGCTGCGCGCGACCATCTCGGAGGCCAGCGTGCTCCCCGCGCCGGGACGGTTCTCCACCACCACCGGCTGGCCGATGGTCTCGGACAGCTTCTGCGCGATGAACCGCGCCGAAAGATCGGTCGCGCCGCCCGCCGTGAATCCGACCACCACGCGCACCGGGCGCGCCGGGTACTGCTGCGCGGCTGCGGGCATCGAAGCGGCGATGCCTGCCAGCAGGACCGACGCGACCAGGATCAGCCTTGTCATATTGGTATTCATGTGCGCTCCCTGTTCCTTTCACACTGCTATTCTAAATAGATTTGCCGCCGCCGCGACGTTGCGCATACCATCGCGGGGTCCAACGGGAGGAGCCAGGGGTCATGTTCAGTCTTGAAGGCAAGGTCGCGCTGGTGACGGGGTCGTCGAAGGGCATCGGCAAGGCGATCATCGAGCAGATGGCGAACGCCGGCGCGAAAGTCGTCGTCTCCAGCCGCAAAGCCGACGCGTGCGAAGCCGTGCGCGCCGAATTCGCCGCGCGCGGCCAGGAGGCGATCGCGGTGCCGTGCAACGTCGGCCAGAAGGAGGAGTTGCAAAAACTGGTGGACACGGTCATGGCCGGATGGGGCCGGATCGACGTCCTGGTCTGCAACGCGGCGACGAATCCGGTGTTCGGTCCGATGGCCAGCGCGTCGGACGAGGCGTTCGACAAGATCATGCTGACCAACGTCAAGAGCGTGTTCTGGCTCGCCAACATGGTGCTGCCGCAGATGGCCGCGCGCGGGGACGGCGCGATGATCATCATTTCGAGCATCGGAGCGCTGCGCGGCAGCAGCCAGCTCGGGCTCTACGCCACCTCGAAGGCCGCGGAAGCGGGGATGTGCCGCGCGCTGGCCTGCGAATGGAGTCCGAGGAACATCCGCATCAACTGCATCGCGCCGGGATTGATCCGCACCGACTTCGCGCGCGCGCTGTGGCAGGACGAGACGCGGCGCAAGGCCCGGGAGGCGCTGACGCCGCTGCGCCGCATCGGCGAGCCGAAGGACATCGGTGGCATCGCCGTGTTTCTCGCGTCCGAGGCCGGCTCGTTCATCACCGGCCAGATGATCGTCGCCGACGGCGGCGTGACCATCGCGGGAGAGCGGGGCTGATCCCGAGGGACGAGGGAAGGAGCTGTTCCAGGTTCCAAGTTCCAGGTTCAAGGTTTAACTTGGAACTTGGAACTTTGAACTTGGAACTTTGAACTGGGTGTCATCCGTATCTCGACCCCCGACACTCGACCCTCGTCACACCTTGCCTAGCTCGGCGAGGTCTTCCGGAGAGAGCCGGAGCGCGGCGGCGGCGGCGTTTTCCTCGAGGTGGGCGATCGAGCCGGTGCCCGGGATGGGCAGCATGACCGGAGACCGCGCGAGCAGCCAGGCGAGCGCAACCTGCGCGGGCGTCGCGCCAAGGCGGGACGCGATTTTCCTCACCTTCGCCGGGCGCAATGCGCGGCCGGCGCCGAGCGGGTACCAGGGGATGAAGGCGATGCCCGCCTGCTGGCAGGCCTCCAGCGCGCTGTCCGATTCGCGGTTCTCGATGTTGTACTCGTTCTGTACCGAAACGATGGTCGCGATGCGGCGCGCGTGCTCCAGCTCGCGCAGGCTCACGTTGGACACGCCCAGGTGCCGGATCTTGCCGGAGCGCTGCAGCTCCACCAGCGTGCCGAGAGACTCGGCGTACGGGACCTTCGGGTCGGGCGCGTGGAACTGGTAGAGCTCGATGCGTTCGAGCCGCAGGCGTTTCAGGCTGCCGTCCACGGCGCGGCGCAGGTGCTCCGGCCGCCCGTTCTCGTCCCAGCGGTGGCGGCTCGGGCGAGTAAGGCCGCCCTTGGTGCCGATCACCAGGCCCGCGGGATAAGGGTGCAGCGCCTCCGCGATGAGGCTCTCGGAAACGTCGGGACCGTAGCTGTCCGCGGTGTCGAAGAAATGGTGGCCGAGCTCGAAGGCGCGCGCGAGGAGCCTGCGCATGGCGGCGCGGTCCTTCGGCTCGCCCCAGATGTCCGGGCCCGCGACGCGCATCGCACCGAAGCCCAGGCGGTTCACGGTGAGATCGCCAAGCCGCAGCGTGCCTGCGGCGGCGGCAGGTTTTTCCGCGTCAAACATGACGCTGGCAGTTTACACCGGAGAGGGATGAGGGAAGAGGGATGAGGGATGAGGGATGAGGAGAAATACAACAAGGACAGCGGTCGACGGTTTTTTTGCGATAATGGGGCACACTGTTTCAAAGGAGGGCGGGACATGGATGTGAAATCGACGTTGAGGGTGATCAGCGAGAAGGACTGCAACGGCCGGCGCGGCGTAACCGACGGCCAGACGTATCAGCGGCTGGTCGGCTGGCCGGAAGTGCAGGAGACCGACCGGGTGCGGATCGGCCGCGCGACCTATAAGCCCGGCACCTACGAGCAACTGCACTGGCACCCGATCGAGGCCTGCTACTACATAATTTCCGGGCATGCCACCGTGCGCGACTTGAACGGCAAGGAATACGACGTCAGCGCGGGTTCCATCATCTACGCGCCGGCCGGCATCGCGGGCGCCCACGAGTGGGAGGTCAAGGAGTCGCTGGAGCTGCTCGACATCCGCGCCACCAACGAGACCAACCGCAAGATCCAGTACACGGTGGACAAGAAGACCAAGCGCTCCTACATCGACCTCGAAGACCTCGCCTATCGCGATGCGATCAGCTTCAAATCTCATTATTGACGAGGGTCGAGGGTCGAGTGACGGGCTTCGCCGATGAAGCCAGAAATTCTTGTCATCACGCCGATCTACGCCCCGACGCTGTCGGAGCTCGAACGCGAGTACGTCGTGCGCAAGCTGTGGAACGAGCAGAACCCGGATGAGTACTTGAGAAAGGCGTGCGGCAACGTGCGCGGCCTGGTGACGACGGGGCTCTACGGCTACGGCCGCCGCCACCTCGAGGCGCTGCCGCAGCTGGAAATCATTGCCTGCTTCGGCAACCCGCACGGTGTCGCTGCGGAGCACCGCGCCGTTGCGGCGATGCGCAAGGTGGTCGTTACCAATACCCCGGACTCGATCACCGAGCCGGTAGCCGACCTGGCGCTCGGGCTGCTGGTCGCGGTCATGCGCGGGATCGTGCACGCCGACCGTTTCGTGCGCGCCGGGAAGTGGTCCGCCGGTCCGTTTCCGCCGGGGCGCGGGCTCGGCGGCAAGACCTGCGGCATTATCGGCCTCGGCGCGATCGGTAGAGCTGTCGCGAAGCGCGTCGAGCCGCTGGGAATGTCCGTGTGCTACCACGGCCCGCGCCGCAAGACGGACGCCGCCTATCCGTACTACGCCGATCTCGAAGCGATGGCGCGCGCGTCCGACTGCCTGGTCGTGTCGTGCCCCGCGACGCCGGAGACCCGCAACCTGGTAAACGGGCGCGTCCTCGACGCGCTTGGCCCGCAGGGATACCTGGTCAACGTCGCGCGCGGTTCGGTGGTGGATGACCAGGCGCTGATCGCGGCGCTGAAGGAAAAGAAGATCGCGGGCGCCGGGCTCGACGTGTACGCGGACGAACCGCGCGTGCCGCCGGAACTGGTCGCCATGGAGCAGGTGGTGTTGACGCCTCACATCGGGTCAACGACGCAGGAGATACGCGAAGAGCGCGGCACAAAGGTGCTGTCGAACCTGCGCGCGCATTTTGCCGGGAACGCCGTTCCCAATCCGATAGCTTGATAGAGCGTGACGTGATGAGGCGTGACGTAATAGAGCGTGACGTGGTACAGCGTGACAAGGTGATGCGTTACAAGCAATCAGCGTCAACAAAAACCTCCGCCACGGCAGGGCAATTGATTTCCAAGACCCTTAAGCCACGATACCGGTGAGAAGGCGCAATTCAGCGGCAACTCACCAATCACGCCTCATCACGTCACGCCGCATCACGTCACGATGCATCACGTCACGCAGTACCATGTCACGTCGCACCAGGTCACGCCGTCACGATAGAGGAATGCGTTCCTTGTTGGCAGCGAGCCAGCCGCCGAAGGTCTGCAGCGAAGGATTCAGATCGCGCGTGCCTTCGAGGCTGCGCGCGCGGCAGAAATCCTGCTCGAATTCCTGCATCACCTGGAACATGTTGCCGAGCTCCTCGGCGCCGGGGAAGCCGAGCTTGCGGAATTGCTCGGGCGCCATCGCGTCGTGGCGCACTTCCTGGCCCAGCTCCTTGCCGAGCAGGATGGCCATCTGCGCCCCGGTCAGGTGCTCGCCGGCGACGCCGACCGTCTTGCCGAGCAGATCGAATCCTTTCCTGAATATGCCGAAGGCGCACTTGCCGATGTCCTCGGCGGCGATGCCGGGGAGCTTCTTGTCGCCCATCGGCAGCGTGAATACGAGCTTGCCGTCCGCGCCCTTCTTCGGCCCCATGCCCATGTAGATCAGGTTTTCCCAGAAGAACGAGGTCAGCATGAACGTCGTCGGCACGCCGAACTGGGTAAACGCCTTATTGGCTTCGCCCTTGGCGTCGAACTGCGGCACCTTGTACTTGTCCATGAGGGTGGGCACGTGGTCGTCGGTGAGCGGCACCAGCTTGCGCGTGTCTTCGAAGGTAGACCAGATCGCGTGCATGATGCCGGCCTGCTTTGCCGACTGGGCGAGCGCGACGGCCTGGATCAGCTCTTTTTCCGGCACGAAGTGCGCGGCGAAGAAGGTGACGCAGAACGCGCCGTAGCAGCCGTCGAACGCCATCCTCAGGCTCGGCGCACTGTCGAGATCGGCCTTGACCACCTCCGCGCCCAGTTGCTCCAGCGCCTTCGCCTTTTCGGACTCGGGGTCGCGGGTCAGCGCCCGGACCGTGAAACCGGCGCTCTTGTCGGCCAGGATGGCGCGGACCAGTCCGCCTCCCTGCGTGCCGGTGGCGCCCACCACGGCGATCTTCTTGCTTTCAGCCATCTCGGGATTTCCTGGAAGTGCAGAGCGCCGGAACGAGCATCCCGGCGGCCTTGATTAAAGACAGGCGCATTGTAAAGGCGAAAGGCGAAAGGCGAAAGACGAAAGGGTCAAAAACCCTGCCTTGGGGGTTAGGTTCTACTTTCGCCTTTCGACTTTCGACTTTCGCCTTGCATTTCGCGTTCCGCCCAGCCGGGCAGCGCATTGCAGCGGGCCAGCCACGCCTGGATCGCCGGGTACGGCTCGAGCGGCACGCTGGCCTCGGGCGCGGTCTCGACGTACGGATAACAGGCAATGTCCGCGATGGTGGGGCGCTCCAATGCGAGCCAGGAGTGGTTCTTCAGGCGCAGTTCCAGCGCGTTGAGCGCGATGCGCCCCATCGCCTGGCCCTGCTCCAGGGTGCCCGCCGTCCACCGGTCCTGCCGGATGCCGCGGCGCGCGTACTGCAGGCCGAACTGGATCTCGCTGCCGGCGAGCGCGACCCACTGCATCACTTCCGCCATCGGGCCCGGTGCGGACGGCAGCCACTGCTCGCCGCCGTGCTTGCGGGCGAGGTAGACCAGTATCGCCGCGGAATCCCAGAGTACGACCCCGTCGTCCTCCAGCACCGGCACCTCGCCGCGCGGATTGAGCTTGAGGAACGGCGGCTGCCTGTGCGCGCGGTTCCTGGTGTCCACAAATACCCGCTCGTGCGGCAACTTCAGCAGGGACAGCAGGATACGGACCTTGTAGGAATTCCCCGAGACAGCAACCAGGTGCAGCTTCAATCCTATCTCCTGCGGAAATGGTTGATACGCCATTTCCGCACCGTACTTTTCCCCTCGCCCTCCGGGAGAGGGGGAAGGGGTGAGGGAACTGGCGCCGGGAGAAAGTCCACTGCCCGCCCTACTGCTTCTCGACCTTCGCGATGCGCAGCTGCTCCGCGGTGTCCTTGAGGTAACGGACCAGAAAGTTTCTGAATTCCTCCGGCGTGTTGCCGCCGGGAGCGTGTCCGGAATCGATGATGTACTGGTTCAGCCGGGGTGCCTGCACGGCCTTGGCAACCTCGGCCTGGAACCGCAGGATCACCGGCCGGGGCGTGGCGGCCGGCGCGAAGATGCCGTGCCACGATGCCTCGTACACCATGCCGGGGATGCCCGACTCCGACACCGTCGGCACGTCCGGCATGCCGGACAGGCGCTGCGCGCCGGTATAGGCGAGCGCGCGCAGGCGGCCGGCCTTGATGTGCGCGATCACGGTGGTAGGCGACCCGAATACGACCTGGATCTCGTTGCCGAGCACCGCGTTGACGATCAGCGCGAACCCCTTGTACGGCACGTGCACCATCCTGGCGCCGGTGCGCGCATTGATCAACTCGCCCAGCAGGTGCTGGCTGTTGCCGGCGCCGCTCGAGCCGAAGTGGACGCGCGTCGCCTTGCTCAGTTCCACCAGGTCCTGCATCGACCTGGCCGGCGATTGGGCGTTGATGATGATGAGGTAGCCGGGCAGGGTGTTGGCCAGCGTGACCGGTGCGAAATCCTTCAACACGTCGAACGGCGGCTTCTTGTGCACGAGCTGGTTGTTCGCGAGCGAGGCCGACGTGTAGAGCAGCGTATAGCCGTCGGGCGCGGCCCGGGCAAGTGTCTCGCCGGCGATGATGCCGTTCGCACCGCTGCGGTTGTCGATGACGATGTTCTGGCCGAGCGCGCGCACGAGGGGATCGGCCAGCGCGCGCGCCATCGTATCCATGGTGCCGCCGGGCGGCTGCGGGATCATCATGCGGATCGGGCGGTCGGGCCAGGACTGGCTCCATGACGAACCCGCGCCAATGCCGGCAAGCAGGACCAGGGCAAATGCAATCGTGCGTTTCATCATGTTAGGGACTCGTACTGCTTTCAGGTTATCCTGCCGCGTTCTGGAATTCAATCCTGCGCAAGTCATGGTGATAATTGCACGGACGGTGATCGCAGCATTCCTCTCCTGCCTCGCGAGCGGCGCGCTGGCGCAGGCATATCCATCGAGAGTCGTCCGGCTCATCGTGGCGTCGGCGCCGGGCGGCGGCTCGGACCTGGTCGGCCGCACGCTCGCGCAAAAGCTCGCCCCCGCGCTCGGGCAGCAGGTCATCGTCGAGAACCGCGCGGGCGCCGGCGGGCGCATCGGCGCCGAGGTCGTGGCCAGGGCCGCTCCCGATGGCCACACCCTGCTGGTCGGCACCAGCAGCCTGATGGTGATCGCGCCGGCGATGTACGCGAAGCTGCCCTACGACACGCAGCGGGATTTCACACCGGTATCGCTGCTGGGCTCGGCCGCCTACGTGCTCGTCGTGCACCCGTCGGTTCCGGCAAAGTCCGCAAAGGAATTGATCGCGCTCGCCCGCGCGCGGCCGGACCGGTTGACGTACGCGTCCGCCGGCAGCGGCGCGTCATCGCACCTGGCGGGGGAACTCTTCAAGATGATGGCGGGCGTGAAAATCGTGCACGTGCCGTATCGCGCGAGCTCGCTCGCCACGCTCTCCGTCGTGGGCGGAGAAGCCGACCTCATGTTCAGTAATATTCTGCCGGCAGTGCCCGCCATCCGCGGCAACCGGCTGCGGCCCCTCGGCATCACCAGCGCGCAGCGTTCGAGCGCGCTGGCGGAGGTGCCAACGATCGAGGAATCCGGCCTGCCGGGATACGAGGTGGTGCAGCTCTACGGCCTGCTGGCGCCGGCGGGAACGCCACGCGACATCGTGCGCCGATTGAACGAGGAAACCGTGAAGGCGGTGCAATCGGCCGAGATGCGCGACCGGCTGCGCGCGGAAGGCTCCGAGGTTGCCGTGAGCACGCCGGAAGAACTCGAGAAAATAATCGCGTCCGAGTTGAAGAAATGGGCGCAGGTGATCAGGCAGGCCGGCGTCCAGTCTGAATGACGATCACTGGAAATACATGCCGCCGTTCACCAGGTAGCACTGCCCGGTGATGTAGCCCGCGTTTTCGCTTGCGAGGTGCACCACGAGGGAAGTCACCTCCTCGGGGCGGCCCTTGCGACGGATCGGCTGGTCGGGGCGCAAATTCTTCACGCTTTCGCCCTCGGCGCGCTCGCCGCGGCCGATGGTGCCGGCGCCGACGCAGTTGGCGGTAATACCGAACTCGGCGAACTCGCGCGCGATGCCGCGGGTGAGCCCCACGATGCCGAGCTTGACCATCGCCTTGGCGGGGTAGGCGCCGAGGTAGGGCGCGATGCCGGAGAAATTGATGATGCGCCCCCAGCGGCGCTCCTTCATCAATGGAATCACGCTGCGGCAGACGTGAAAGGGGCCGGTGAGATTGACCGCGATGTTGCGATTCCACTCCTCGACGCTGACTTCCAGGAGCGGGCTCTCCGCCCGGAAGCCGGCGACGTTGACCGCGATGTCCACGCCGCCGAACTGGGCGCGCGCTTTGCCCACGAAGGCCGCGACCGACGCGCTGTCGGTCACGTCGCATTTATCCGCGAGAACCTTGACCCCCAGCTTGCGCGCCGCCGCGGCGACCTCGTTCAACTCCTTCATGCGCGAACTGGTGCAGATGGCGAGGTTCACGCCTTCTCCCGCCAGCGCCAGCGCCGCGTAGCGCCCCATGTTGCGGCTTGCCCCGGCGACCAGCGCCGTCTTGCCCTTGAGTCCCGTATCCAATTCGTTTCTCCTGGCTGAAGTGAGCGGCATTTTAGGGCGCGGCGCGCCTCTTGGCCATCACGTCCACCATGCGACCAGGTACCGTGATGCAGTTCTGCTCCGTGATATAGTCAAAAGCACATCGACACCGGACGGATCGGATGAGTTTAGCTCGCCAGCTTGCGGAGCGTGTCACGGCGATGGTCTACCAGGACCTCCCGCCGGCGGCGGTCCACTGGTCAAAGGTGGCCGTGCTCGACACGGTGGGGGTCGCCCTCGCTGGTGCCTCCGAGGACGCCTCGCGGCTGGTTGAGGAAACGCTCGAGCCGCAGCACGGCGGCGGTCCGGCCCTGATTTTCGGCTCGAACCGGCGCACCGGCGCGCTCGACGCCACGCTCGTGAACGGCGTCGCGGCCCACGCGCTCGATTTCGACAATACCGCCAAGCATATGGGCGGGCACGTGTCGGCGGTGATGGTCCCCGCCTTGGTCGCCGCGGGAGAGGCGTACGGCGCCAGCGGGCGCGACCTGATCCTCGCGCACGCGGCCGGCTACGAGGTCGGCGCGAGCATCGGGCGGGCGCTCAACCCCCGGCATTCCGAGAAGGGATGGCATCCCACCGCCACGCTCGGCGTGTTCGCGGTGACCGCGGCCTGCGCGAAGCTGCTCAAGCTGTCGGTCGCGCACACCGAAACGGCGCTTGCGCTCGCCACGTCGCTTGCGGCGGGCCATAAGGCAAACTTCGGCACGATGACCAAGCCGCTGCATGCCGGGCAGTGCGCCCGCGGCGGCCTGTTCGCGGCGCTGCTCGCCCGCAAGGGCTTCACCGCCAATGCCGACGCGTTCGAGCACCAGCAAGGCTTCTTCAACCTGTTCGGGGTAGGCGCGGTCGACGCAGCGCGCGCGCTCGAAGGCTGGGGCAACTGGGAAATCGTGAATCCGGGCGCGAGCTACAAGCTCTACCCGTGCTGCTACAGCACGCACTCCGCCGTCGAGGCGACGCTCAACCTGGTGCGGCGCCACGGCCCGTTCGACCCCCGCACGGTGGCGCGCATCGACTCGCGCACGCCCCGGCAGGGACTCGCGCATACCGACCGCCCCGCTCCCGACAGCCCGCTCGCGGCCAAGTTCAGCGTGCAGTACTGTGTGGCGCGCGCCGCGCTCGACGGCAAGGTCGTGCTGGAGCATTTCGAGGGCGATGCCCACCGCGAGCCGGCAGTGCGCGACCTGCTGCGGCGGGTGCACGCCACACCCTATACCGGCAAGCCGTTCGCGGACGACGATCCGTTCGATGCCGAGGTGACGATTACACTCACCGACGGCAAGTCGTACATGGAAAAGGTGGACCGCCCGCTGGGCCGGACGTCGGACAACGCCATCGCGCACGAGCACATGAAAGCAAAATTCGAGAACTGCGCGGCGCGCGTGCTGGCGCCCGCGGCGATAGCGGCAGCGTTGCGCGCGCTGGAAGCGCTCGAGAAGATCGGCTCGGTGCGCGAACTCACGACGTTGCTCGAGCCGGCCGGCGCAGGGGCGGGCGCGGCGAGACAGGCGATGGGAAGCGGCGTCACCTGAGGAATTTGTCGGCACGACTGCCGACAGATTCCTGATGGACACCCGTCCGTTGGCGGGCAGCTCGAAAGTCTGGTTTCACGATAACAATCAGAAGGAGAAGCATGCGGTCGTTGCGCTTCGCCGCTGGATTATCAGCGGTTACTATTATGGTCTTGGGCGCGGCGGCGACGCGCGCACAGGACCATTATCCGAGCAGGGTCGTGCGCATTGTGACCGCGGCGCCCGGCAGCAACAATGACTGGGGGGCGCGCCTGGTCGCGCAGGGGCTCTCACCCAGATTGGGGCAGCAGGTGATCGTGGAAAATCGCGGCAGCATCGGGGTGGAATACGTGGCCAGGGACGCGCCTGCCGACGGTTATACGCTGCTGTTCTACGGGTCGATCGCGTGGCTCCAGCCATATTTGACGAAGGTAAGCTGGGACCCGCTGAAGGACCTCGCGCCGATCACGCTGTCGATGAGTTCGCC
>CAZCGD010000345.1:0-5903 GCA_964498105.1 uncultured Streptomycetaceae bacterium | reverse complement strand
GGCGCGTGCCGCGACCGGTTTTGCCTTGGGCCTGGCCGCCGCCTTCGCCTTGGCAGGAATTTTCTTGCGCGCCCCGGTTTTTGCCCTGGATTTCGATTTCGTGGATTTCGTGGATTTCGCCATTTCGCCGTTCCCGCCCGTGTTTGTGCCGCACCAAAAAAGCCGCGGATTATACCCTTGTTAGACCCCGACTACACCCCAAAGTTACTACCCAACTATTTGTCGCATAAGCAATTTTCAAGCCAGCATGACTCCTCCATATATGGGGTCCCCGGGCAAACACTTCAATCGGTGAGCTTATTCAGCTGCCGGAGTGGCTGCCGGTGGTGGCTCTCTTCAACTCGTCCAGTCGCTTCGAGACTGCCTGGAAACGGTGGAGCTCGATCTCCGTCCGCTGCCCGCTCCCGCTCAACCTCCTGAATTCGATCTCCATGCTTTGTCTCTCAAGCTTGAGGAGCGCGTCCGCAAGTTCTTTTGCCGCCATCTCATCATCAGAAGCATCATTCAGCCCACTTGACGCTGCGTCTACATAAAGGCCGGCATGTTGCGATTCCCGCATAGCCTCTATCAACACAGCGGCTGTGGTAATGCCGCTCCCTCTCAGCGTATCGACCAATTCGGCCACAGGAGCGAACTCGGGCGCGTTGAAAAGGATCCGCTGCTCCGAAGAAATCCGGTCCAGGCAACTCGGGTGTGCAACGAGGATCTTCAATAGTTGTTCCGCCAAAGATGCGTGAGGGCGACGCGGGATTCCCGGCTGCGGCAGCCGGGATGCCGGGGCCGGTGGCCTGCCTGCCGTCGCGGCAACCAGTTCGCACAGTTGCGCGACTTCTTCAGGGGTCGAGCGGCACGTTTCCGCCAATTCGCGCACGATCTGCAACCGCAACGCGTTCGGCTGCATCTGCCTGAGCAACGGCTTCGCCTCGTGTATGCACCGCGCCCGCCCCTCGGCGGAAGCGAGATCCACCTGGCGCGTCAGTTCGTCCAGCAGGAATTTCGACAACGGCACGGCATTTTTCAGCAGCGACTCGAACGTGTCCTTGCCGTGCTTGCGGACATAGGTGTCGGGGTCTTCACCTTCCGGCAGGAACAGGAACCGGACCTGCTTGCCGTCGGCAAGCTGGGCGAGACTGTTCTCCAGGGCGCGCCAGGCTGCACGGCGGCCTGCGTTGTCGCCGTCGAAGCAGAACACGATCTCGTCGGTCTGGCGCAGCAGCTTTTGCACGTGCAGCGGCGTCGTTGCGGTGCCCAGCGTCGCCACCGCGTACTCGACGCCGGACTGCGCGAGCGCCACCACGTCCATGTAGCCCTCGACCACCACCGCGCGGCCGGCATCGCGGATCGCGCGCCGCCCCTGGTAGAGGCCGTAGAGCTCGCGGCCCTTCTCGAACACCGGCGTCTCCGGCGAGTTAAGGTATTTCGGCGAGCTCCGAGCGGCGGAGTCCGCGCTCCCTTCCGCCGCGGAGTCGGCGCTTCCTCCCTCGATCACCCGCCCGCCGAAGCCGATTACATTGCCGCGCACGTCCACGATCGGGAACATGATGCGGCCGCGGAACACGTCGTAGCGCTTGCCATCCTCCTTCTGCTTCACCAGGCCAGCGCTGGCGAGCATCGGCCCGTCGTAATCGGTGAACGCCGCCGCGAGGTTCTGCCATTCGTCCGGGGCGAAACCGATGCCGAAACGCTTGGCGATGTCGCCGGACAGGCCGCGCTTCTTGAGGTAGGCGATGGCCTGCGGCGCGTCCTTCAGCTGGTTGCGGTAATGTTGCGCGGCCCGCAGCAGCACTTCATGCAGGCTTTCGCCTTGCTGGACCCTGCGCTGCGCTATCTCGGAACGCGGTTCCTCCGGCACTTTCATGCCCACGCCCTGGGCCAGGTCCTTCACCGCCTCGACGAAGCCCATGCCGCCGTATTCCATCAGGAAGCCGACCGCAGTGCCGTGCGCGCCGCAGCCGAAGCAGTGATAAAACTGCTTGGTGGGAGAAACCGTGAAGGAAGGCGACTTCTCGCTGTGGAACGGGCAGCAGGCGGAGTAGTTGGCGCCGGCGCGCTTCAGCTTCACGTGGCGGTCGATCACCTCGACGATGTCCACGCGGCCCAGTAGATCCTGAATGAACGACTGCGGAATCATTGCTAGGTGACGCGTGACTGGAGCGCGTCGAGGGGCGGAAGAGGGGCCCCGGGAAATTCCCCGGGGATCTGACCCCCGGCGGCGCGCCGGGCGGCCGACATTGTTGGCGTGGGAACTTGCATTATCCTCGCGGAGGCCGCCGTCTCGTGACAGGTGGGAGTATAGCCCTGCCTCGAACGAGGCAGAACCAGAAAAAACGTGGCGGTTCCGCGCCACCCGCCCAAGCAACTACCCTGCCAGCTTCGCCTTGACCAGTGCGGATACCTTGGACATGTCGGCTTTTCCGGCAAGCTTGCTCTTGAGGGCGCCCATCACTTTGCCC
Source organism: uncultured Streptomycetaceae bacterium (assembly GCA_964498105.1). Lineage (GTDB taxonomy): Bacteria > Pseudomonadota > Gammaproteobacteria > Burkholderiales > SG8-41 > SG8-41. The sequence goes on along the minus strand of CAZCGD010000345.1, from coordinate 3,450 downwards.
ATGTCGGACGGGGCCTTGGCGCCGGCGGCGGCGATCGCTTCGGCCACCGCTGCCGCGATTTCGGCATCGGACAGCGCCTGCGGCATATACGTCTGCAGGAGGTCCAGCTCGAACTGCTCGTTCTGCACCAGGTCTTGCCGCCCGCCTTTCTCGAACTGGACGATCGACTCGCGCCGCTGCTTTATCAGCTTTTCAACGATCGCCACCACGTCGGCGTCGGCAAGGTCCTTCCTCTCGTCCACTTCGCGCTGCTTCAGCGCCGCGAGCAGCAACCGCAGCGCGTCGCGGCGGCGCGCATCGCCCCCGCGCATGGCGGCCTTGACGTCATCGTTGATGCGGGCCTTTAAAGACATGTGACTCGTGAATGGTGATTGGTGACTGGAAAAAACAAAAGGCGCGAGGGTTTTCCCCCTCACGCCTCACGCTTCACGCCTGACGGCTGTCAAAACATCCGTGGCGGCAGCAGTTGGGCGCGCAGCTTCTTGTGATGACGCTTGATCGCGGCGGCGAGCTTGCGTTTGCGCTCGGTCGTCGGCTTCTCGTAGTACTCGCGGGCGCGCAGCTCGGTGAGCAGGCCGGTTTTTTCCACGGTGCGTTTGAAGCGGCGGAGCGCCGCTTCGAACGGCTCGTTTTCCTTGACTCTGACAGTCGTCATGACTAACCCTGAGTGAATTGGGAAAACCTGTATTATATCAAGCATCAAGACCCTTTGCCAAACACATTGAGATGCGGGTTCTGGGCATCGAAACCTCCTGCGACGAGACCGGGGTTGCGCTCTACGACGGCGACCGCGGCCTGCTTGGACACGTGCTCCACACCCAGGCGCAGCTGCACGCCGACTATGGAGGTGTGGTACCGGAGCTCGCCTCCCGCGATCACATCCGGCGCCTGCTGCCGCTCACCCGCGGACTCCTGGAGCAGACCGGCAGCCGGCTGGGCGAGCTCACCGCCATTGCCTACACGGAGGGCCCGGGCCTGGCGGGAGCGCTGCTGGTCGGCGCCGCGGCCGCCCACGGGCTCGCCCATGCGCTCGGCATCCCGGTCATCGGCGTGCACCACCTCGAGGCGCACCTGCTTTCGCCATTACTATCCCGGCCGGCGCCGGATTTCCCATTCGTCGCCCTGCTCGTCTCCGGCGGTCATACGCAGCTAATGCGCGTCGCCGCGGTCGGCAATTACGAGCTGCTGGGGGAAACGCTGGATGACGCCGCCGGGGAAGCGTTCGACAAGACGGCCAAGCTGCTCGGCCTCGGCTACCCGGGCGGCCCCGCGCTCGCCAAGCTTGCCGCCAGCGGCACAGCGGGCCGCTTCAAGCTGCCGCGCCCGATGATGGCGAGCGGCGACCTCGATTTCAGCTTCAGCGGCCTCAAGACGGCGGTGCTGACGACTATCAGGGACCGGGCGATCGATGCGGCCGCCCGCGCCGATCTTGCCGCCGAAATCGAGGCAGCGATCGCAGAAGTGCTGGCGGCCAAGGCGTTCGCCGCGCTGCAGCGCACCGGGCTCGCGCAGCTGGTGGTGGCGGGCGGCGTCGGCGCCAACCTGACCCTGCGCGCCAGGCTGACTGTCGGCGCCCGCGCGCGCGGCGTGCAGGTGTTCTACCCGGAGTTCGAGTTCTGCACCGACAACGGCGCCATGATTGCATTCGCAGCGGCGCTGCGAATGCAGCACGAATCACGAATCACGAATCACGAATCACGCCGGGGCAGCGGCGGCTTCACGGTGCGGCCGAGGTGGGACCTCGCAACACAGGCTGCCACCCGTTAGCCTGGCGCGCCGGTGCTGCCGCCGCCGATTCTGGCTTCGGTGCCCGCGAGGAGATTGCGGACGTTGCCGCGATGGCGCCAGGCCAGCAGCAGCGAGATGACCGTCACGCCGATTGCCGACTCCAGCGTGAAGCGGCCCATGCCGAGCAGGAACAACGAAAAGAACGGCGCGAACGCCGCCATGACCAGCGCCGCGAGCGACGAGATGCGGAAGAAGAAGGCGATGATCAGCCAGGTTGCTGCCGCGCCCGCGGCGAGCCAGGGGTCCAGCGCCAGCAGCACGCCCAGCGTCGTCGCAACCCCTTTGCCGCCCTGAAAGCGATGGAACACCGGATACAGGTGGCCGAGCATGACAGCGACCGCCGCGGCTCCGATTACCAGCGGCTCCGCGATGACGTGCTGCTGGACCAGCATCACAGCGAACCAGCCCTTGAACGCATCGCCCAGCAGCGTCAGCACGGCCGCGGCCTTCCTGCCCGTGCGCAGCACGTTGGTCGCGCCGGGGTTGCCGGACCCGTACGAGTGCGGATCAGGCAGCCCGAACGCGCGGCTCACCAGCACGGCGAATGAAATCGAGCCGATGAGGTACGCAATCAGGATGGCCGCCAGCAGGTTCATTCCGGGAATCAGGGGCAGGGGTCAGGATACAATCGGGGATATTCTATCGAAATACCGCGCGGAAGCAGCCACAGACTGAACGAATTTACCGGTTGTTGACCCCTGTCCCTGATTCCTTATGGATATCATCTTCATTTCCGATCTCCGCCTCGACATCCTGATCGGCGTCTACGATTGGGAAAAGAAGGTGCCGCAGAAGGTGCAGTTTGACCTCGAGATCGGCCTCCCCGGCGGCAAGGCGGCGGCGAGCGACAGGCTCGCCGACACCATCGACTACGCGGCTATTGTCTCCCGCATCGAAGCGAGCCTGGCCAAAAGCCATTTCGGACTGCTCGAAAAGCTGGCCGAGCACATCGCCGAGATCGTCACGAAGGAATTCAAGTCCCCCTGGGTCAGGGTGAGCGTCACCAAGCTCGCGGCGCTGAAGAATGTGAAGCGGCTGGGCGTCACGATAGAGAGGGGCACGAAAGCGTGATGGGTGATGCCCCGTTCTAAGTTCCAAGTTCAAAGTTCCAAGTTAAACCTTGAACCTTGAACCCGGAACCCGGAACCCGGAACAGGACTTGCCCTCATCCCTCGCGCATCACCCCCTCGGGTGATGCTTGGCATGCAGCTGCTTCAGCCGCTCCCGCGCGACGTGGGTATAGATCTGCGTCGTTGAGATGTCGGAGTGGCCGAGGAGCAGTTGCACCACGCGCAGATCTGCGCCGTGGTTCAGAAGGTGGGTAGCGAATGCGTGGCGCAGCGTGTGGGGGGAGATCGGCTTCTTCAGCCCGGCCTGCAGCGCGTAGCGGCGCAGCAGGTGCCAGAACATCTGGCGCGTCATCGCCGCCCCGCGCGCGGTAACGAACAGGTCGTCGCTCGCCCGGCCGCGCAGCAGCTCCATGCGCGCTTCCGTTAAGTAGCGCCGGATCCAGGCGAGCGACTCCTCGCCCAGCGGCACCAGCCGCTCCTTCGAGCCCTTGCCCATGACGCGCACCACGCCCATGTCCTGGCTCACCTGCGACAGCTTGAGCGAGACCAGCTCCGAGACGCGCAGGCCGCTCGCGTACAGCGTTTCGAGCAT
>CAZCGD010000344.1:0-4379 GCA_964498105.1 uncultured Streptomycetaceae bacterium | reverse complement strand
AGCGCGCAACAGGCAGCGGTCAACAGGCGCTTCTTCAACTCGAGCTCGACCTGCATTCTCTACTCCATAGAACCGGTAACAAAATGAGTGGTCGCGGAGCAAGCGAACCACCCCCACCCTAGCCCTCCCCCTGAGGGGGAGGGAAAGTTTTCCTCTCGGAGAAAAGAGATCTCCTTCCCCCTCAGGGGGAAGGTTGGGATGGGCATCCTGCACTGCGCGACGCCCGTTCTCTCCTTCCCCCTCAGGGGGAAGGTTGGGATGGGGGTGGTTTCACCAGTCGTCATTTTGTTAGGCGCTCTTAGGATTCGGAATGCGACCGCCGTGGCGAGCGGCCCCGCAGCAGTGCGACTAGCCCGCCGGCTTGGTGTGTTTGCCGGTGAGCTGCGGCGTCTGGCCCTCCAGCTTCCTGTTCTGGCGGTCGAGCCGGGTTTCACGCGCCCAGGTCCGCTTCAGGTCGTCGCGCACCTTGATGCGCAGCCGGCCCAGCCCCTCGACCTCGAGCTCGACGCGGTCGCCGTCCTGGAACGGATTCAGCCCGCGATGGTTGGTGCCGGTCGCCAGCACGTCGCCCGGCTCGAGCGTGTGGATCGAGCTGACCCACTCGATGCAGCGCGGGATCTTGTGCGCCATGTCGCTGGTGTTGAAGTGCTGCATCAGTGCGCCGTTGACCCACAGCCGCACCTGCAGCCGGTGCGGGTCGGCAATCTCGTCCGCCGTCACGATGTACGGCCCCATCGGCGCGAAGGTGTCGCGCGACTTCATCTGGTAGAACGTGTTGCCGGACGGCGGCAGGCCCCGCGCCGATCCGTCGATGAAGTTCACGTAGCCGAAGATATGGCTCATCGCCTTCGCCGCGGGCACCTTGCTCGCGCGCTTGCCGATCACCAGCGCCATTTCCGCCTCGCCTTCGAAAATGGTGGCGGGAACGTCGGGCAGCACCAGGGTGTCGCCGTCGCCGATGACGCCGCTCGGGGACTTGTGGAACGCGTTGATCGGCGCCGGCTCCGCGCGGGTGCCGTCCTCCATATAGTTCACCGCCATGCAGTCGATGTTGTGCGGCCGCGGCAGCGGCGGCCGGATGCGGACCTTCTTCAACGGCACGCCCTTGCCGGCGGCGGCGGCTTTCTGCAGTTTGGCCTTGTATTTCGCAAAGCGCTCGATCAGCCCGCTCATGAGCTCCTGCGGCCCGGTGTGCGGTATGTCCCGCACCAGCTTCGACACGTCCACCACCGCGTCGCCCTTCACGACTCCCAGCTTGAAATCATCGAAGTACATCAGCTTCATGGTTTCTCCCTTTTTCTCCGCCCGCGCCCGGCGGGCGCGAGTCAACAAAACAAACGGGCCGCGTCGGCGGCCCGCCACCGCTTGCGGTCTTCTACGAATTTAGAGCGCCTGACAAAATGATCTCCCCTCCTGCCAGAGGAGGGGTGCCCGCGCCAGCGGGCGGGGTGGTGGGAGCAAGCGCTGCCCACGTAACCACCCCGGGTTTACTCCCTCCACCCCGTCACCTGCGGTGCCACCCCTCCTCGGGCAGGAGGGGAATAGAGCAGGGCTGGTCATTTTGATGGGCGCTCTTAGTGCTTAACGGTCTGCCGGCGCGCGGTGGCCTGCGCGATCTTCCGCTCCATCTCCGCCGCCCATTCCGCCCGCGGCTTGAAGCCCGGCACCGGGCGGCAGTGACGCTCGATCGACGCCCACAACTCGTCGTCCGGCAGCGCGAGGTCCACGGTAACCCGGTGCGGCTGCGGCACGTACCAGGGCGTGTCGATCAGCAGCTCGACCCGGTTGCCCTCGGGATCGAGAAAATAGACGGACAGCGCGTTGCCGTGCGTGACCGGATCCAGCAGCTTCACCGGCTCGGTCTTGAGCGCGGCGTGCATCTCCCGCAGCGTCGCCAGGCTGTCCACGCGGAACGAGAGCTGGTTGATCACGTTGAACTTGAGGTCGGCGGGTCGGCCGGTCGCCATCACCAGCTGGTGGTGCTCGCGCGGGTCGCGCGTCATGAACGCGATTTCGCCGCCCTGCGTGCCGGCCCCGCGGTCGCTGACGGCGAACCCCAGGACCCGGGTATAAAAGTCCAACATGCGAGCCAGATCGGTGACGAAAATGCCGACGTGGCTGAACGAGAGTGAAAATGACATGGGGAGCCTTCTCCTCCGGCCCGCGCCGCGGGCCGCGTCTACCGGTTGGACGGGGAAAAAGTATATCTTACTGCGTGGGGCGCGGGGGCCGAACGCCCACGCTGAGGGACGAGGGCCGAGGGGCGAGGAATGAGGGTCGAGGGTCGAGGAATGAGGGACAACCACCCGCACCCTCTGATCCCTCCCCCTGAGAGGGAGGGAAGAATTACAGTGCTGCGCACCGTGAGGATCGAGGGATGAGAAAAACATCGTTAATCCGTGATGTCATGAAACCGTCGAGCCTGTTTCATTTAGTTTTGCGCTCCACGGCAATCGTTGCTCTCGCTGCACTTGCAATCCCGATGACGAGTCCGGGTGCGATGGCGCAAAACTACCCGACGCGGCCGATCCGCATCATCGTCGCCACCGCGCCGGGCGGCGGCACCGATCTCACCGGGCGCAACGTCGCCAGAACGATGTCGGACCTGCTGCGCCACCCGGTGATCGTCGACAATCGCCCCGGCGCCGGCTCCACCACCGGCACCGTCTACGCCGCGCGCGCGACGCCGGACGGCTACACGCTGCTCGTCAGCAGCGCCAGCTCGATGGTGATGAACGGCCTCCTCTACCGGAACCTGCCGTACGACTCGCTGCGGGATTTCGTCGCGGTCGGCTTCATCGCCGCCTACCCGTTCGTGCTGGTGACGCGCGCCGACTTGCCGGTGGCGAGCCTGGCCGACTTCGTGAAGCACGCGAAAGAGCGCCCCGGCAAGCTGACCTACGCCTCGCCCGGCGTCGGCTCGGTGCAGCACGTGTGGGGCACGATCCTCTTCAAGAGCCTGGGGCTCGACCTGCTGCACGTGCCGTTCAAGGGCGCCGCGAGCGGGCACCAGGAGATGCTCGGCGGACGCATCGACGCCATGTTCGACAACCTCTCCGCCTCGCGGCCGTACGTCGAGTCCGGAAGATTGAAGGGGCTCGCGGTGTCCACGCCGAAGCGGGCGAGCCAGTTGCCCGCCGTGCCGACGATCAACGAGACCGGCCTCGGCCAGTTCGACGGAGAGAGCTGGATGGGCATGTTCGCGCCCGCAGCCACGCCACCCGTGATGGTCAACCGGCTGCGCAGTATTTTCGTAGAGGTCGCGCGCGACCCGGATTTCGTCACGCGGATCAACCACAACGGCGGCTACGTCGTGGCCATCCCGCCGCAACAGCAGCAGCAGTTCCTGCGGAAGGAAATCGAGCGCTGGGGACAGTTGATACGAAAGTATGGCGTCGCCGCTGATTGAAGCTCGGAGAAAAGCCTCGCCGCCAAGGACGCCGAGGACGCCGAGGACGCCAAGAAAAGCCTCGACACGAAGGACACAAAATCAATCGCGCCTTCCAGGCGCGGTCGAACGGACACGAAGGAAAACAACAATAATTAATTGAACCGCCAAGACGCCAAGGCCGCCAAGAAGAACAATAATATGTTCAAGAGCAAGACCTGAAGGGCGCGAAGGAACACGGCCAAAGGTGGCAAACCGGTAGCACCTCTGGAGCGATTAAGGCTGGACGATGATGCTCGTCGAGTCGGTATCGGCCTGCTGCGTTTCGTTGACAACCGTGAGCCGGAAAGACAAGGTCACTGCGCTCGTCACAAACGGAGCGATGAACCGCGCGACTGCGCTGCTGGCATCGCTCAGAGCAACGGCCGGCCCGCCTGTCTGCGCCCACGAATAGGAGTTGATGCTGCCTTCGCTGTCCGACCCGTCGAGCGTCGTGAGCGAACCGGACGTCACTGTCTGATCGGGGCCTGCATTCGCGACCGGACGGAACGCTTGACTGCAGAACGTCGCGTCGCCGAAGCAAACCGCGACCGATGCATCGCCGCCGCAGCCGAGCAACGCCGTCAGCGAGAACCACGCGAGCAACCAACGCTTCGCCCGCAACACAACCTCTCCTCCGGATCGAGCTCGATCCACTCCGTACTCGCCGTGGCAGTCCTGGGCGCTGGCATACCTATCTTCCTATTCCGACTTTGGCGCAGTTCCTTGGCGCCCTTCGGGTTTGGTTCTAATTGATTATTGATTTCTTGGCGGCCTTGGCGTTCTTGGCGGTTCAATTGTTATCCTGGTTTTCCTTCGTGTCCGTTCGACCGCGCCTGGAAGGCGCGATTGATTTTGTGTCCTTCGTGTCGAGGCTTTTCTTGGCGTCCTCCGCGGCAAAGCTTTGCAACCCCATCACCGCGCAGCGGCGTTGGCGAGTTCCAGGCGGTCC
>CAZCGD010000343.1:0-2181 GCA_964498105.1 uncultured Streptomycetaceae bacterium | reverse complement strand
CCATGTTGCCGAGCCCGCGCGCCTATACGCCGGGCTACGATACCCGCTATCTCCAGCGGCAAACGGCGGTGATCCTCGCGCGCATGAAGTACGCACAGGTGCCCTGAGGGTGGGGTGTCGAGTGGCGGGTGACACCCCGTTCAAAGTTCCAAGTTCAAAGTTCCAAGTTAAACCTTGAACCTTGAACCTGGAACCCGGAACCCGGAACCCGGAACAGCCCCCTCCCTCGACCCTCGTCCCTCATCACCCATCAGGTAGAATTGCCGCCGGTGTATTGACCCCCAATCGGAGATTCCTCATGCAGAGAAGACAGTTTCTGGCCGGGCTGGGCGCGCTCGGCGTTGCAGGCTTTGCCGGCGCCGCGGAACAGGCAGCGCCGCTGCGCGGTCCCGACGTTATTTTCGTGCCGACGCCCAACGACGTCGTCGACATGATGCTCAAGATGGCCGGCGTGACCAAGAACGACACGGTTTACGATCTCGGATGCGGCGACGGCCGCATCGTGATCACCGCGGCGCAGAAGTACGGCGCGCGCGGCGTTGGCATCGACATCGACCCCGAGCGCGTCAAGGAAGCTACGGCGAACGTGAACCAGGCGCGCGTCGCCGACCGGGTGAAGATCCTCCGCGGCGACCTGTTCGAGGCCGACATCAGCGCCGCGACTGTAGTCACCCTGTACCTGCTGACCGACCTCAACGTCAAGCTGCGGCCCAAGCTCATGAAGGATCTCAATCCGGGCACGCGCATTGTGTCGCACGCCTTCGGCATGGGCGACTGGAAGCCCGAGCGCACCGCGGACGTGCAGGGCTCGATGGTTTACCTGTGGCGCATCCCGCCGCGCGCGGCATGACGCGAGTGCGCGGGTAAGCCCAACCCGTTCATTTGATGGGGTTTCAGGCGGCGTCCGCGATGTCTTGACCGGGTGCGGGGGCGGGAATAATCTTTCTTTGCAGTAAGAGCCACAGCCTGCACGCCGCCTGCCATAAAATAATCTCGAGGGAAAAATACCACGAGCAAGCGGCGCACGTGGCGCCGCTTGCTCGCGAACGCCTGTCAACACGCTGGAGGAGTCATGCAACTCATCGTAAACGGTAAATCTTATGAGGTGGACGTCGAGCCCACCACGCCGCTCTTGTGGGTCATACGCGAGCAGATCGGGCTGACCGGAACGAAATACGGCTGCGGCATCGCCCAGTGCGGCTCCTGTACTGTGCATATCAACGGCCTTCCGCAGCGCTCGTGCTCGCTGCCGGTGAGCGCGGTTGGCGACAGCAAGATCACCACGATCGAGGGCCTGGCATCGGGCAAGGTCCTGCACAAGGTGCAGAAGGCCTGGGTCGATCACGAAGTGCCGCAATGCGGGTACTGCCAGGCTGGCATGATCATGGCGGTGGCGGCGCTCCTCAATGCGAAGCCGAAGCCGACCGACGCCGACATTGACGCCAACATCACCAATATCTGCCGCTGCGGCACCTTTCAGCAGGTGCGCGAAGCGATCCACGCTGCTGCCAAGGCCTCAGTTTAGAGGCGGGGGGAACCATGATATCCATGCCTAAAATCAATCGCCGCAACTTCATCGTCAGCACCGCTGCCATTGGCGGCGGCCTCGCGCTCGGCCTGCGGCTGCCGTTCGGTCCCGAGGTCGTTCGCGCTGCCGACGGTTCGCCCGAAATCAACGCCTGGGTCGTGATCCGGCCCAACGACACCGTGGTCATCCGCGTCGCCCGCTCCGAGATGGGCCAGGGCACGATCACGGGCCTGGCCCAGCTCGTCGCCGAAGAGCTCGAGTGCAACTGGGCCAGGGTGACGACCGAATATCCAACCCCTGGCCAGAACGTCGCGCGCAAGCGCGTGTGGGGCGACTTCTCGACCGGCGGCAGCCGCGGCATCCGCATGTCGCACGAGTACGTGCGCAAGGGCGGCGCGATGGCGCGCGAGATGCTGATCCAGGCTGCAGCCGACCAGTGGAAAGTCCCGGCTTCGGAGTGCAGCGCGTCAAACAGCGTCATCACGCACAAGGCCTCGGGGCGCAAGACGACTTACGGCAAGGTGGCGGAAGCCGCCGCCCGGCTCGATCCGCCCAAGGACGTGAAGTTGAAGGACCCGAAGGACTGGAAAATCGCCGGCAAGCCGGTGAAGCGGCTCGATACTCTCGACAAGGTCACCGGCAAGCAGGTCTAC